>JBGTDB010000500.1:0-4088 GCA_041748515.1 Phycisphaerae bacterium | reverse complement strand
CGACGGCGCGGCCTGGGGCCAGGCGTCGCTTCGCGATTTTCGATTGCTGTGCGACGTGGTGTCCGATCTGGGGGCAGGCGAGGGCGCGGATTGCGGGGGGCAAAGCCCCCTTAAATCCGGCTTCGCCGGTGGGGTCTGGCTGAACGTCGGTTCGGCGGTGGTTTTGCCGGAAGTGTTTCTCAAGGCGGTTTCAGTTGCGCGGAACCTTGGAGCGAATCTCGACGCAATGGTTACGGCCAACTTCGACATGATCCGGCATTACCGGCCGCATCAGAATGTGGTGACGCGGCCGGTGTCTCCCGGCCGGGGGTTCGACATTGTCGGGCATCACGAAATCATGCTGCCGCTACTGCGACAGGCCGTGATCGATGAGCTTGGCCAGGGCCGCACCGGGGCGCAAACCCCATGACCCGGCCCGCTGTCTTTCTCGATCGCGATGGGACGATTATTGAGGATGGGGGCTACGTCTCTGATCCCGCCGACGTTCACCTTTTGTACCATGCGCCCGAAGGAATGAGCCGGATGGCCGAAGCAGGTTTTGCCCTCGTGGTGATCTCGAATCAATCTGGCATCGCCCGGGGGCTCTTTGACGAAGCGGCACTGACTGGTGTGCATGATCGGCTCGAAGACCTCCTTGACGAGAACAACGTTCGACTCGACGGGGCGTATTATTGTCCGTATCTCGATGGGCCCGAGGCCGTGGTCGAAGCGTATCGCCGGGACAGTGACATGCGGAAGCCCAAGCCCGGCATGCTGCACCAGGCGGCGCGAGAGATGGACCTGGACCTCTCGCAGTCGTGGATGATCGGCAATCGCCCGGCTGATATTGCCGCGGGGAACGCCGCGGGTTGCCGAACGATCCTCGTATCGCAAGCGGCGGTAGCCCCCGTTTTTTCGCCGGGCCCGGATTTCTTCGTCGCGGACTTGCTCGAAGCGGCCGAAGTGATTACCAAATTGCAACAGGACGCCCCATCCGTGTCGGCGCACAACGGCGATGCCGGCGTCGAGCGGGCGGAGCCGGACGGCGAAGCCGCGTTAGACGGGCCAGGATTGGAGTCAAAAAAAATGGCTCACACTCCCCAGCGACCTGAGTTGGATCCACAGCGTTCGGACCGCCCTTCGGTTTCGGGTTCAAGCAGGCAGAGCCCGGCAGCGGAGTCGGCTCCAGTCGGGGGCCGTGCCTCGTCGGCTCCCACCGAGTCGCCTGAAATGATCGAAGTTTTGCGCGGCATTCGGGAACAACTCGATCGCGCCGGGCGGCGCTCGCGCCAGCACGACTTCTCGGTGTTGCGGCTTTTCGGGGCCTTGTTACAGATGTTTGCCATCGTGGCCGGGTTGTGGGGTCTGATCGCGCTCACCGGGGATCATCATGACGCGGCGGGCGCTCGTTTCGCCTTGGCCTGCCTCATGCAGCTCGCTTCCATCTCTGCGTTTGCTCACGACCGATTGAGATAGTACGGACTTCCAACCTGCGTGGGGTACAATTGGAATATAGAGGCAAATGCCGATGAGCGATTCCGCGCAATCCAATACCGGCGGCGATTCCGGCTTGAGGCGGGCGCTGCCCGGACGGCGCGGCTTCTTCCGTGAGGCGGCCGCGCGGGTGATCGGGCCCATTGCCGATTTTCTTGGCGAACCGTTGGAAGCGGCCCCGAAGTGGCCAGTTTTGCGTCCGCCGGGAGCTGTCCATGAGGATATTTTCGGCGAGACCTGTCAGCGATGCGGCGAATGCGTGAGGGTCTGTCCTGCGCATGCGATTTTTCCGCTGGCGGAACTGTTTGGCGATGCCAAGGGAACCCCCGCCATTGATCCTTCGGCCGCTGCCTGCGTGGTGTGCGACGGCCTGCAATGCACGCACGTCTGTCCGAGCGGGGCACTTCTGCCGCTGTTTGATCCAAGCCTCATTCGCATGGGGATTGCGCGGGTTTACGCTGGGTTGTGCGTCCGTACCCAGGGCGAGGACTGCACGCTATGTGTGGATCGATGCCCGATCGGGAAGTCGGCCATTCACTTTCCCGACGCCGGCCCGCCCGAAGTGCTGGAATCCGGCTGCGTGGGCTGCGGAGTTTGCGAGTTCTATTGTCCGACCTCGCCCAAAGCGATCAGCATCGAGCCCTTTACCGGGCTTCGGATTGACCGGCCGACCCTGTGAGAATACCTTGGGCGCCCGAAGACCTTCCCTTGGGGTAGACCCCCAACGACGCGGGCATCCGAACGTTTTGACGGCGGAAAGCGGCTGGCGCGTATCGGGCGTTGAAAGAGCCTTTAGATTCTGGGAGTTTCCTGCATGACGGGTTTCCGCGGTACGCGGTGGGCGTTGCCAGTGCTGATTGGCGTGTTTCCGGTCGGCTGCCGAGAATCGGAACCGCCGCCACGGTATTACCAGGACCTCGGTACTGAGGAGCGGCCGTTGTTGCCGACTTCTACCACCTGGAATGATCCTCGACTCTTGCCCGGGCAGTCAGAATGGCACCCGTTTCGCGAGCCGACTCTCGACTCCGAGTCTGCTCCGAGTGCCGCGGCGCCTGCATCCCCGGAGGGGGCTCCGGCTGGCGCTGAACTCGAGGCGGAGATTCGCGGGGTCATCGAAGAACACAACGAGAGGCTTGCGGCCGGTGAGTTCGCCGAGTTGGGCGAGTTTTATCACGCCGATCAAGCGGAAGCTGTTATCAATCTGGCGGAGACTTTCGCCATGTTATCCGGCAAGCTTCGAGAACTGGCCGAGAGTCTGCCTGAGGAACGAGAACGACTTGAACGACTCGCGGTTCGACAATCGCCTAAGACGATTCTGCAAATCAATTCCGCCGGGATCGAATCCCGAGGGAGCAAAGCCGCCCTGGTGAAGCTTGATGTCTCATCGAATATGCAACTGCCGCCAAACGTTGATCCGTCACAGATTTCCTTTGATCTGGATTTTTCGCTCGGAGAGGACGGGTACTGGTACATCAAATCGCCCCTGGTTCAGATGCTGTCCGGCTCCTTGCCGATGATGGAAACGGCCGCTTCGCAGATGGATGGGCTTATTGCCGGGGCCAAGGCCGGGGGTGAATCGGCGGCATCGGCGCGAGAGGCGGTGGCCGCGATGCTCCAGATGCTAGATCCCGGCGATAGCGACCAATAAAGCGCCAAAACGGCGCCCATAATCTCGTCTTTTGAGCCGAAAAACCGTGACCAAATCGGAAAACCCCCTTTCCGCCCGCAGTTTGGCCGAGGCCTATCTGTATTTGATGGTCTCGCCGTGCCCGAGTTGCGGCAAGGGTCCGCTTTACGCCGGCGAGGCCGTTTCGACCCGAACGGAGGGAGAGCTGTCGCTGCTTGGAATTTCCGCGGAATGCGGGGCGTGCGGCATCCGGGAAACCTGGAACTTTCTGATTCCCAGAAATCGGCTGAGTCCGGCGACCCCCGCCGACGCGATCAGCGACGGGCCCGAGCCCTCACGCATCATCGACGTGGGTCAGTGGATCACGCTTTCACGAATGATCGTTGAGGCAGCGTCGCGGTCGGGGGACAAATTGCAAATCCGCCGATTTGGCATCGAGTCGGCCCATTGCCTAGACGAGGCTCTCAAGTTCTACGAACCCGATTGCGACGCTCCGCCATCCTCGGCATTCTTGACGGCCGCGTCGCGCGATCGCTTTCGCCTTCAACCGGAACAATTCTCCAGGCGCCGCCTGCTCGACTTGCGTTCGAAGCTTCCCACTCCCAGTCGGCGCGCTCTCCGCTGATGTGTTTGTGAGCCCGACCCGATTCTGATTTTTTGGCGAATCGCATTGTGAACTTGCACACCACAATGCGCAGTTTTTGCGCAGAGATTGAAATTTGCCTATTCAACCAGCGTTATCTGACCTGCGGCGGCCTGTGTCATTATCCAGTTTTGCCAGATTCTCCAAAATATTGAATTTTTAAGTCGCCAAACCCGATGTCAATGGGGCACGGGATGCGTCCATTGTACGCCATATCAGGCGGACATCGTTTTTCCCGTTGCAGCGTTTATTCGGAAACAGGGCTTGGGCTCGCGCCGCCGCGGCCGCAGCAACGGTGTCGTCAGTCGTTTCGCCCGGGCACACAGGCTACCGCAATGCGGACGG
>JBGTDB010000499.1:0-2889 GCA_041748515.1 Phycisphaerae bacterium | reverse complement strand
AGAATCAGGTGGAACATTGGCATTACCTGCTCATCCGGGTCTGGTTAGAGGTGAAGATGAAGACTTTCTGAAAGTACTCGATGAACTCAAAGGCGCAGGCATAGCTATACCAACTCTCGTTTTTGATATACGCCACGATGGTGATTTTGTAGGCGACCTCACTGCCAGGGAGTTTGAAGTATCATTAGAGAGGTTCATGGGTAAGTATAATGTGGCACAAGTTGGATTTAGGAATGCCGGAATGAGAACAGATCAACCTCGGGAAAAAATTGACGCCTATTGGAGCTCGCTTGTTACGTTGCAAAAGCGCTTACAACGTGAAGAACGAGCACTAGACCGGTTGGGAGTTTTAGTATTTGACCAAACTGCATATATTGATTACATTTCAGCTGGGATAGTAAGTTCAAGAATAGGTGATACGTATATATATGAGGGCAAAGAATATACTAAGCCGGAGAGAGGATATCGGCTTAATACCAACTATTATGCACTCGAAGAGGCTCTTGTTGCAGCTGGCAAATAATACAATATTCCTTTTCTAACGCCCGGTTCGATGGCGTTGATCTCTTCAGTCGCTCTCGTTTGAAGCAGGGGTGAGGGCTTGACCCGGTTCGACGGACACCTCAGATTTAGGGCATGAGATGCCTGACCATGGGCGACTCGAGAGCGTCCACTTAACGGTCCTTTTGTGGACGGCGGGCGGGGTGGCAATATCGAGAACGATGGGCTACGAGACCAATAGGCGCACTAGGGGTTCCGGTAGTTTTGGAACGAAAACATGCGATAAGGAACCCCTGACCCCGACGATCGACCTTCTCCGCCGCTCTTGACAGCCCCCTGACCGCGGCCAGAATCGGGCACAGGCCACGATTGGCCAGGCCGAGAGGGGGCGGTTTGTGCCCGTAGAGTTCCTGCCCGATGCGCTCCGTGCCGAGTATGGCCGCTTCATCGGGGAGCCATCTCCCATCGAGTTGGCCCGCTGCTTCCATCTGGATGACGCCGACCACCAGCGCCTGACCCAATACCGGCAAGACCACAATCGCCTTGGCTTCGCCTTGCAGCTGGGGACGCGTATGGGGCGGTTGGCGCGGGGGGTGGGTGGGGTCTAGACTGGCCGGGCTCCGGAGGGGGTGCGATTGAAATTCCTATCTCCAAGGAAGACTTCGACGCGGTGGATAGTTGCCCTTGTCGGGACCGGGCTTGCCACGCTGGCCCTTGGTTTTGCTGGTCTTGGCCTCTTGAACGTCAGGAGTGACCCCTCCGATTCGGTCCCGCCACCAACGAGCGCGACAGGGAACAGACCATTGCGTATCGTCGCGCTCGGGGATTCATTCATGTCGGGCGAAGGGGCTTCCGCCTATTACGCGGGAACAGACGTTCCCGGGGTTGACACATGCCGACGATCGCCCACGGCCTACCCCGTCGCGGTCGCGGAACAACTCCCCCGTCGCCTTCGAGCCGCCGGTCGTGACTATTCCGGCACGACTCTCGTGTTCGTTGCGTGTTCCGGTGCCACCACCGCGAACATCGGGACGGAATTCGATTTCCGCAATCTGCGAACGACCTACGACATGGAGCCGGCCGAGGCGGTGCGTCAGTTCCCGGGCGTGCCGTCACAGATCGAGGCGCTGAGGCAAAACGCTGACGCCGATGTAGTTCTCGTCAGCGTGGGGGGCAACGACTCTCGCTTCAGTGAGGTGCTCATGACCTGCACGGGACGTGCTCGCAACTGCATACCCGTCGCCGAGGACTGGATGCGGAACCTGGACGAGTTTGTCCAGCCACGCTTGCGTGCTCTCTATCAAGAGGTGAGGGCGATCGCGCCGAACGCACTGATCTACGCCGTCAAGTACCCAAATCCGTTTGGGGCTGCTGAATGCGCGTCGATCGGCATCGACAGCTCCGAGGCGAGGTTTCTGCGAAAGACCTTTATTCCCCGGCTGAATGAGCAGATTCACCTGGCCGCCATTCTGATGGGCATCCGCGAGATCGATCTGTTCGACGTGTTTGGCACGCAAGGCTTGTGCGGCTCCGACTCGCCCAATGCGATGAACGGATTTCGCTGGCAGAGGACGAGCGCGATATTCTCTACACCTGATCAGCTGCTTCGGGGCTCAATGCACCCGACAGCCGCTGGCCATGTGTTGATGGCGAATGTCATCGCGGAGCGGATTGTCGCTGACGTCGTGAATCCGGGACCGCCCGAGGGACCACCGCAGGGCTTCGTCCCAGGTATTCCAATGGGCTGCCCGCCGGGCTTTGATGACTGTCAGATGCCCCCCACGCTGCCGCCCTTCGAGGCGATGGAGATCAGTGGCGTGCCCACGGGGCCATGGGACATGGCCGCCAACCCGAATCCTTGTACGACGGTGGCGACTCAGCGAATGATGGAGGTTGGCCGCGGCACTCGCACGAAAGTTGCAGACGCGCTGCCGGAGTCACGCGTGTGCTTCCAGACATACAAGGGTGAGTGGCAGGTCGCCAGCGCAAGCGGCGACGGCACGGTCGACGTTAACTTTGGCTTTCGTCAGACCGGAGGCATCGGCGGCGCGCGCCACATCCTGTATCAGCGGCGCGACGGCGAATGGGTATGGTTTACGGAATTCCCGCCGCCGTGGGCGAACGTTTCCACGCTCGGACCATTCGAAGCGTGGCTCGGATTCCATCCGATGTGGCTCGTCCTCGTGCTGCAAGCCGTGACCAGCTTGTCCTGGGGAGCCGTGTTCGTCGGTCTTCGCCGTTGGAGGATGCGGGACTGAATCGCTAGCATTGGCTGGTCGCCCAGCAATTTGGGGTTCCGGTAGTATTCGGACAGAAAAGGGGCATAAGACCCGGCCGATCCACGCGAAAACGATCCCGCGGGGCTCCCTGGCCGACTCCAAGACGTTA
>JBGTDB010000498.1:0-2384 GCA_041748515.1 Phycisphaerae bacterium | reverse complement strand
GCCGTCGCATGGCGGACGAACGCTGGTGGTGCGAATGTCTAGGCGTCCTTGTGGACTTAACGTCTCATGAATTCTTGTAAAACTTGGCCCGAGGGATTCGTAAAGTTGTTCGTCGATCAGAATATCTTCTCCGGTGATGATCAACTCAGCCGGTGCGCAACTGCTCTTTCCTTCGATTCTACCATTCACACATACTAACCCGTCATCGTTCCTGCCGCACATCGAGCGAATCTCGATGCCCTCTGGCCCGACTTCCAGATCTCCGGTAATCCCGCGGACCGGATAGGGAAACACTTTTGCGGTCGCATTCGCTTTCCTGGCGGTGACCAGCACTCGCTCGATCGTTGGAGGCTTGTCTACACCGTCTGCTTTAGCAACGGAGAGGGCAACGTCGAACCGGCCGGATGGCGTAAAGTCGGTATACACTTCCTTAATCACGTCGCTTGCCGAGATAAATCGCCGATGGGCCGCCGGGGCATCCCCGCCACCCTCTGGGAATTGAAAAGCTTTTGCCGAAACATCAAGCCGGTAGCCGAACCCGGGTTGCTTAAAGGCCGTCAACCCGCCAGGCACGGCAATTGAAAGCTCGACGGGACTGCCATGCAATAGCCCCGACCCTTCCACCCCCGCGTCATCGGTTTGCAGATTGACAACTGCCGCCACGGAATCCAATTGCAGAAACCTCTCGCCCGGCCCGACCGCGTACTCGGCCTCGCCAGCGGGAACCGAAATAATCGCGCCCTGCACGTCGAGCAATACATGCTCATGGCGATCGTCATCTCCTCTTAAAAAAAGATCGAATTCACTCGCCCGGACTCGGCCGGCAGCGCCAAGCCTTGAGCGCCAGACTTGTACGGCCCCATCTTGCGGCGTGAACGCCGACACACCCGATTCGATCGATACCCAGGGTGAACCGCCCCGCAAGCTTCGCAGCCGAGCCTGACGCAGATCCCATTCTGTAATCCCGGCCAAGCCTGTTCCGTTTTCGTTCGATGAAAGGAACCCAGGTTTGCCAGGGCCATTCGATGGAGATTCCCGCCCATTCGAGAACGAAATTGCCGTCGCGGGACTCCTGGCCATTCGTGAGTGCGCCTCGGATTCCGCGCCAGCCCAGTCCAATCTCTGCCAGGCGAACTCGTATACCGGCGATGGCCCGGAACGCGGCCGCCCACGTACCGTCAGCGTCAACTCCTCCTGAGTCCTCCCCACATCCCAACTCACCAGGCGCAATCTGCCATCGCGAACTTCAACGCCGGGCAACCGAAAATCGCCTCTTGGCGTATCCGATCGCATTTCCATGGCCTGCGCCGTCAGCGGCCTGAATGCAGTTTCGAAATCACCCGCAAGAGTCAGAACTGCCCCCGTCGCCGTTAATCGTTCGACTTCGTAGCGGCCGAGAATCAGTCTGAATGGATTGTGTTGGAGCGTCATGGCCGCACATTGAAGCTTCGCATTGGCACCCTCGGCATCGGCCGCAGGCCCGAGCGGCCCAATCTGTAGGTCGATCAGTTCCAGCCCATCCAGAAACGAAAATCGCGTCTGACCGATCGAAACCGGACAAGGCAGCAAGTCCGCCAATCGGCTCTGAACAATTCGGTGAATGCGTTCCGGCGAGGTAAGTACTCGATAGGCTATGGTGCCGGACGTCGCGCCTATCACAAGCAGGACGCCGACGGTGATCCATACAATTCTGCGGCGACGGCCGGTCATGTCTAAAGCCTAACCCATCTCTGGCATTTCGTCATCGAGGGCGTGTCCCGCACTCGACAGACTTCGCGGGACGCACCCACCACGCCGCGACCGCAACAGCCGCCAGGATTTCAATCATAGGCATCGCCGGAAGCCGATATCGAACACTCCCCACGAAAACGCAGTGAAGAATGGTGAAGTAGATCGCGGGTAGCAGAAGAAGCAACACAACCTTCGTACCCGTCGGCGCATGTATCGAGATCGCAACATTGCGCCCGCCACGAATTAGCACGACGACGCCGACCACCGCAAGTCCATAAATCGGAATCATCCAGCCGGCCGCAACCCATCGGAACAAACCAGAACGATAATCCTCCGCATTGGGCACCGGGTTCCAAGTGCGTCTGAGTTTGACGACTGCCAGGCGGAACACCCGGCCGGGGTCTTCGCGGATCGCACGAAATGACTCAGCCAGGAAGTGGCGATGCCATTCCAATTCCGTAAGCCCGGCGACCTCCGGCGATTGTTTTACATCACCCAGGTCGCTCGCTCCGGTAGCATACGGCCCGACGCCATCGTATAGAGAAATACCCCCGCGCGTGGTCAGGAATACCCACTCGCCGAGCACCCCCCGGTTTCGCCCCGCCCAGGGAACCAATGCCGTGAACACGATCAGCGCCGCCAGTACCCCCCCC
>JBGTDB010000497.1:0-4057 GCA_041748515.1 Phycisphaerae bacterium | reverse complement strand
GATGAGCTGGTGCCCATTGATCTGGGCCGCTCGCTCTTTGCGGCCGCGCCGGAGCCCAAGGAGTTCATCGAGACCCCGGGCGGACATAACGAGGCCGGGTTTACGCACAACTACGATTTCGCCAGAAAGATGAAAGCATTCGTCGACCGCTTCTTGAAATAACGCATAGAACGGCGGTCAATCGCGAAGCAGCGACCGCCAGTTGGACATCAGCGTAATCGGCGTATTGCTGTCGGCCCGCCTGGTGTTGACCAGAAACCACTGGTCGTCGGGGGCAACGTCGAATGGATCGACGCCGGTGGGCACGTTGACAGGAAACATGACGCGCGACGTCGAGCGCCGAGGCGATCTCGACGCCGCGGCGCAATACCTGATCCAGCGGCAACGGCCCCTTGCTTAGCCGCTGGGCCAGCGTCTCGCCCTCCAGCAGCTCCATCACCAGGTAGTCGATGCCGTCCTGATGGCCCACGTCGTGCAGCGTGCAGATGTGCGGGTGCGAAAGCTGCGAAATCGACTTCGCTTCTCGCTCGAAACGCTGTTTGAACTCGACGCTTCGGGTCAGGTGCTCCGGGAGTACTTTGACAGCCACGTCCCGACCCAGCCGCGTATCCCGCGCGCGATACACCTCGCCCATGCCGCCCGCGCCGAGGGAGGCGAGGATTTCACAGGGCCCAAGTTTCGTTTGGGGTGTCAGGGGCATCAGATTAGTCAGGTTTCTTGATCAGGCCGGGCCAGTTGGCGATCACGGTGATCGGCGTGGAGTGCTGGCCTTTGCTCATGTTGATGATGAACCACTGGCCGTCCGGTGCAGCCACAAACGGGCTGACGCCAGCCGGGATATCGGCTGGGAACAGCGGAGTGTCAGGGCCGATCTCTACGCCCAATTCTGTTAATGACACCTCTACGGCGGTTATGGAGCCGCCCAACCCTGAGTAGTAGAGCTCCTTTCCGTCGTTACGCCATCGGGGGGCGAATCCACCCGCTGTAGAAATCTGCCATTTCCCCTTGCGGCCGTATTCTGGGTGGGTGCCATCCGAGTCGAGGCTCATTGGCGCAATATACACTTCATTTCGTCCTGACTCGTTGGATTGGAACGCCACCCACCGTCCGTCAGGCGAGAGTCTCGCTTTGTCCTCAGCAGAGGGCGTCTTCAGGAAAGGTCTGGGCTTTCGGTCTCCGGTGAGCGGAAGAATCCAGATATCACTGGGATCACCGCCCAGATATTTTCCTTGCGAAAAGAGCAGGTAGTTTCCGTCCGGGGACCAGTCGCTTACCCAAACTTCTTCATCGAACGTATACAGAACCTCCTCCTCCTCACCCCCGATTGCCAGCCGCCGGCAAATCCGGTGCTTTTTCGCGGGCTCCGCCAGATGGACGACGGCATAAGCGATCATTCGGCCATCCGGGGACCACACTGGGGTTACGCTGGCCCCGCCTTCCCTGTCTTTGCCGAAGGTTAACCGCGACCGAACGCCTCGCATCACGTCATAAATCCAAATATCGGTTGAATGATCCTGTACTACGGTCGCCAGCATCTTTCCGTCAGGTGAGAGGCTGACTCCGAAGACGAATTCACCCTCACCAACCGTGCCCAGGTCATTGCCACTGCGGTCGATCCGAGCCATTCGCAGGGTGGACAAAGCTCCGCTATGGAATGCCAAGATGAACGTATCGGAAACGCTGAAGTTCGCCTTCCATACGGTCAAGTCGTACAAGACACTGGCGGCAATCACGGACGGCTCGCCATGAAGCTGAGCCGTCTTCACGTCAAACGGCGCGGCCATCAGCGCATTGCCCCGTTGAAACAGTAAATGGTCCGCGGCCATGATAGCGTTTGCGCTTCCATGCATCACCCTGTGCGGCGCATGTCCATCGAGCGAGGCTAAGAAGACAGCATTGTCTTCGGCGTGAGCCGCGCCGTGGGCCACGGCCAGGTAGAGGAAATGCTCCCCGTCCGGGCAGAATGCCGGCCAGCGGTGGGTTGTGTGCTTCATTGGGTCGAGCGCGGTAATGGGCACTGATGTTCCGCCGGTTGCCGAGACCCGATGAATGGGTGCTCGGAAATCAGGCGAAAAGAGAATGGTACCGGCTCGGTTCCACGTGCCACCCCGCCCGAATGGAGCCGCGCAGATCGGTACCGCGGGTCCGCCGCTGGCAGCGACTGTGTACAACTTCTCCCGTGCGAAGTACCCAAGAGACCGACTATTGCCTGACCAGAACGGGAAAGACGCGCCGTCCGTTTCCGTTAGCACATGGGCCGTCGGGCCATGGAGCGCGCGGACCCAGATCCGCTGTGCCCCATCGGCATCCGTGGCCACGAACGCGAGCTTTGTTCCGTCGGGCGAAATGACCACCGGACCGCCAAGGTCTCCAGAAGGTACAAGGCGCGTTCCAACCGGCGCGGGCACTTCAGACCACAGTACAGGCAGGTTTGGTTGGTCCGTCGCGCCTGACCGAAGAACAACCGACAACAAGGCACCCGCGACAAGCACGAGGGTCGCCAGCAGAGGAAGTACCAGTTTGCTTCCTCGAGGAGTAAATCTGGCGGCAACGCTCATCTGAGGGGCCGCCTCCTCGATCCACTTCAGTTCGTTGGCGCAGTCGGCCGCGCTCTGCCAGCGAGCGTCGGGGTCCTTGGCCAGGCATTTTCGGATCAGCCGATCCAGTGATGGCGGAGTCATCGGCTGAATTTCGTTGATCGGCCGGGGTTGGGCAGTCATGATCGACGCGATCAGGCTGGCTCGGCTGGCGCCCTCGAAGGCGCGCTTGCCGGTCAACGTTTCGTAGAGCACAGCGCCCAACGCGAAAATATCGGTCCGGGCATCGGCTTCCTGCCCTTCCAACTGCTCGGGAGACATGTATTGAAATGTTCCGACGAGAGTGCCCTTGGTGGTCAGAGGCTGAGTGACTGTGACCGCACTGGGATCGCTGTCCAGGACGGAGGTGGATTTGGCCAGACCGAAATCGAGGAGTTTCGCCCCGGTCCTGGTCAGAATGACATTATCCGGCTTGAGGTCCCGATGGACTACGCCTCTGCGATGGGCCTCGCCCAGCGCTGCCGCGATTTGCGATCCTAGCTTCAGCACTTCATTGAGCGGTAATTGTCCTTTACCCAGCCGCTCCGCCAGCGTTTCGCCCTCCAGCAGCTCCATCACCAGGTAGTCGATGCCGTCCTGATGGCCCACGTCGTGCAAGGTGCAGATGTGCGGATGCGAAAGCTGCGAAATCGACTTCGCATCTCACTCGAAGCGCTGTTTGAACTCAACGCTTCGGGTCAGGTGCTCCGGAAGCACCTTGATGGCCACCTGCCGATCCCGCCGCGTGTTCCGCGCCCGATACACCTCGCCCATGCCACCCGCACCGAGGGGGGCGGCAATCGTATACGGTCCAAGCTGTGTGCCGGAGGCGAGAGTCATCGCCGGTTCAACTCCGAAATCTCTGGAGGCCGGATTGGCTATACGCCGGCCGTGACTTTCATTACGTCGGATTCATCTCTGCGTGGATGTCTTGGATCGAAGCTCCTCGAACCAATTCACGACGACCGTCGGCTGCTGAATATGATCCAGGAGCTCACCGGCTGGACGAACGAACAGAATCCGGCCGTCCGGGGCGACATCGAATGGACCAGCGTACACAGCGCTCTTCAACTCAAACAGTACCTTGGCAGCGCCGGCCCGAATCCTGTCATCTTCGACGGTCACGGGCACGGCGATGATCTTCTGATCGTCGGCGCGATAGATAATCTCGTCGCCTTGCGGCGACCACTTCGGAACGAATCCCCGGCCGGCGGAAACCTTCACCTTCGGCCCCGAACGAAGGAAGGGTCGTACAAATACCTCAACCTCGCCCGACTCGTTAGAATTGTAGGCCAGCCACTTCCCATCCGGAGAGAGTTGGCCCGCTCGCTCCAGAAAGGTCGAGGCCAGAAAGACTTCAGGCTTGCGCTCATCGTTGTCCAGGCGGAGGTACATGATGTCTTGGGTCGTGCTTGCGCGGTTCTCCACGAAGACAACGATCGAGCCGTCCGGCGACACGGAGGTCGGAAACTGTGGATTAT
>JBGTDB010000496.1:0-2486 GCA_041748515.1 Phycisphaerae bacterium | reverse complement strand
GCGGCGATTCAGACCGGCGCCTCAGCCCGACCGACACCCTCGGCGGCAATCGAGGTGACAACGCCGACAATGCCTTCATCGGCTTCGGCTATGTTGACACTGGCCTTGCCTTTGCCCCACGAAGCACGAACTTGCACATGTGCCGGGCGGGCGCGTCGTTTTATCCCTGGCCCAATCACGAGCGGCTCAGCCGCTTTGAAGTCGGTACGGATTGGTACATATTCCACAAGCATCATCGCGACGGCGCCGTTTCCGACCCCACGGCCGACTTGCGCAGCGGCTTTCTTGGATGGGAAATGGATTACTTCGCCAACTGGCGGATTACAAGCGACCTGGCGTGGACGACGCGGTTCGGTGCGTTTTTTCCCGGCGATGCTTTCTCTGATCGAACCACGCGGACGTTTCTACTGGTCGGCATGGTTTGGAGTTTCTAGCGCGGCGGATGGCCGCGAATGCCGAGTAAGCGGAGGAGGATACGGATTCTCAAATGCTGAAGGCGCATCCGTCAGACGTCAGTACCGTAAACAGAGGCGATTCGCCGCGCTGGCGGACGGCAAAGATTTCGCTTTGGCTGGCGCTTGTCTGCGCGACGCCATTTGGCGGATGCTCGCTGCCCCGCCGAAACTTTGAACCGCCGGTCGAACCGAACTCGCTGAACGATGCACAGTTCCTTCATTATCTCGCCACAGTTCCCCTCGTTTCGGTCGATGAGGGCGCGCGAGCGGTTTTGATGCTGGTGGGCGATTCTACTCGGTGGCCGGCGTTTGAAGACCGCTTGGCCGAGTTGGATCGCCGAGGCGGGATTCGTCCAGCCTGGAAGCTCGAGCCCGAGGACATGCTTGACATGGGAACGCTGGCGATGATGCTCCGATCGGTCGTCACAATGCCCGGGGGCGTGAATAACGCCCTGAGCAGTGCAACCGGCATCGGCGAACGACGCTATGCTTTGAAGTCCTGCATGGACGCCGGAGTTTTGCCCTACTCCCGACCTCGTGGCCCAGTTCGAGGGGGAGAACTGGTGGCCGCCTTGGCCAAAGTCGAGGCCCTGGAATCAAAATGACCTGTCTAACTCGCCTTTTTTCAACGGACGATTAATTCATAACCTTCGGTGGGACAATAACTTAGGACAGAATTGGCGATCTCACGAACGGGTAGGCTCGCTCCGCGCGGCCGGCGGCTCTCTCAGATTTTTCCTTGACGAGTTTGTGAAAATCTACACAATGCTCCGCTTTGCCCCAGAGGCCCAGGAGCCGCACCATGAGCGTCGGAAGAACGCACAGACGTCGCCGAGAACGTGTCGATGCCGCCGAAACGCGATCGCGAAACCGAGTCGTGAAGCAAAAGGAGTCAGCCCGCCGCGATGCTCGCATGATGGCTGAGATTCGAACGGGAGCCCCACCGTTCTCGCCGAGCGTCATGAGCTGGCTGAGCCGCAAGCTGGACAAGCCCGCTCGAAGAATCACACCGGAGGACATGAAGGCCCTTCGGGCCTGAGTGCCGTAGCGATTGGAAGCGTTCGGGCCTGCCTTAGATTTCGGCACCCGAACGAACGCTTGAATCGGAAAGAAGCCCGGCCGGTGGAACACAGGACCACCGGCCATTCTTGTGCGCCCTCTTGGCAATAAGGTGGTAGTCGGTCGCTCCATCCCCAACCGCATGAACGAGCTTTTGGAGGTTACTTTCGACATTGAGACCCCTTTTTTGAGGAATTCTGGTGGATTCAACCGATGCGCTTCATTGCATAAGGGGCCGAATTCGGCCGTTCCGTCGAACTTCGCGCATCGGTGCGCCGGTTCAGCCGAAATCGGAAGGGTTCAAACCCTTTTCCCACGAGCTTTCAGTTGCTAAGCTTGGGAGACACACGGGGCGTGGCGCAGTCTGGTAGCGCGCCTGCTTTGGGAGCAGGAAGTCGCAGGTTCGAATCCTGTCGCCCCGAGTTTTCTTTAAGAACGGCCCGAAGTTTGAAACGTGTAGGAAGGGTTTGCTCCACGGATGAGTGCGGGTATAATCAGTTGACATGAGGCTAACCCTTGAAGTCGAACAGGAAGAGGACGGCCGATGGATCGCTGACGTTCCCGAGTTGCCCGGCGTGCTAGTCTATGGCAATTCGCGAGAGCAGGCCATCGCCAGTGCGGAGGCGCTCGCACTGCGCGTGTTGGCTGAGCGACTGGAGAACGGCGAGGCCATCCCGCAAATCCCAGTCTTGTTTGCGATTGCGTCATGAGCGAGTGGGCGGCCACGCCTGCGAGGCGCGTCTTCGCGGCGCTCCTACGCATCGGGTGGACGGTCAAACGCCAGTCCGGTTCACACTGAACACTGTCGCGGCTTGGCTGGCCCGAATTCACGTTCGCCTTCCACGATCGCGAGGAGATTGGTCCACGAATGTTGGCGCGGATTTCCAAGCGCACCGGCCTGCAGCCGAACGACCTCTGAATTTGTCCCACCGGAAATCGCGTCCAGCCACGCCCGTACGCATGGTTCAAACG
>JBGTDB010000495.1:0-9911 GCA_041748515.1 Phycisphaerae bacterium | reverse complement strand
GATTCCGATTATTTTTCGGAATCGCCGCCGCGCCTTAATTCAATTCGTGGATCAGGGGTCCTCGCAAAGACAAACCCCTCATGTGCGTGCCGCCCCCGGCGAAGCCGGGTTTGAGGGGGCGACGCCCCTTTCAGCGGCCCGCGGAGCCGGCGTTGGATCGCCGATGGCGGCCGGCATGGGGACCGATCAGCTTAGAAGTTGACGCTGCAGTCCAGGTTCGACGCGATCATCTTGGCCTTGGTCAGGGTGATGAACGGGTTGTCGCTCAGCTTGGTCACAAACAGTTGCTCCTGGCCGATGATGTTGACGAGCGGCGAGCGGCCGGGGGCGACGCCGTCTTCCGGCACGCGCAGGAGATGACCGCTCCAGTTGCAGATGTAGCAACCGGGCTCATTGATCGCCTCGAAGGGGACCGTCGTTCCAACCGTGGCAGTTCGTTCCGCCGTACAGCAATTCGCTGAAGTCATGATCTTCTCCGTCTAAAAGGGTTCCTCATGTGAAACCGGGGCTGAGCCCGGGCACGATTACCCAGAACATTTCCCAGCCCTGTTGCTTCAACGAAAATATCGGTGTGCAAGTGCGACGGCTTAAGATCAGGCGATCGAATTCGAAGCAGATTGGTTTCGGCCGAAAAGGCCCCCTGGCGATCGACAATGACCGATAATACGGGCCGGCCGGAGGACGTGCGGTGCGTTATGAGTTTCCTCCATCAGTGATCGGCCCCGATAGAAGCCTCAGAAGTTTCTTACGCGCATCGGTACAGCTCAACGCGAATCGAATCAGACCGACCAAAACGGCGAAAGGCATTTCCCAAATTCGCTGCAACCTCGACAAGGCCCGCGCTGCCCACGTATACGACTATCTCGTTCGGGGCGACTTCGGCAAACGTCGAACGAAGTGGGCCAACATCGGCTCCATCGATTCTCGCCCGCCATGCTGGGAGGGAATTATTGGACAGCTCAAGCTGCTCCTGATGGATATTGGTTATCAGGTTTCCAAACCGATCGTTGTGAATGATCCGCCCGCACAGTTTATTGTCATGAAATTCGGCACGGTGGGGCAATGACAACAACTCCGGAGACTCGGCATGTGGCCCGAACGAGTGCGGGACGGCCCCCGCGGCCAGGTGGGCGGCGACCGGAGCAAGGATGTCGCGGCCGTGAAAGGTGTTCGAAACCTGCGGATGGAAATACTTCCGATTCTCAACTTCGAACAACGCTTCGCCTTCAAAATCGCGGTGTACCCAGGTGAGAATTCCGTTATCCGGAGCCAGCACAAACTGTCCGGCGTATCGGGCCAGGAGTATTCTTCGCCGCGTGCCCACGCCGGGATCAACAACGACGACGTGAATCGTACACGGCGGGAACCAGGGGAAGGCATGCCGCAAGACAAACGCCGCGTGGTGGACATTCTGCGGCTCGATTTCGTGCGAGATGTCCACAATGCCGGCGCCCGGGACGATGCCCAGGATAACGCCCTTCATGGCCCCGACGTAATGATCGTGCAAGCCGAAGTCTGTGGTGAGCGTTATCAAAGCCATTGTAGATTCTGGAAAAATGCGTGGCCCAGGCGTCTCGCCCGGTTGGTGTTTAACGCGGAATCAGCTTCCGATCAGAACCGCGAGTGGTAACGAGCAGTCCTTCGCCGTCGCCGCGTCATATCATGTAGTCCGGCATGGCGGCCGCGGCAGGAAAAGCAGGTTTGCCCCCGTCATCGGCCGACGGAGTTGGCATTGCCGGGCGGGACGACTCCGGCTTCTTGTCTTCGCCCTTGGTCTTGAGCCGCAATTCGGGCGGTTTAAACGTGACAACGGAGTTCGGCGGCACGCTCGAGGTCACAAAGACCGATCCGCCGATGACCGACCCTTCGCCGATCACCGTGTCGCCGCCGAGAATAATCGCATTGGCGTAAATGGTGACGTTGTCGCACACGGTCGGATGCCGCTTGGTCGATCGGATGACCCGGCCGCGCTCGTCCCTGGGAAACGAAAGGGCGCCAAGCGTCACTCCCTGGTACACCTTCACGTTGTTGCCGATGTCCGTGGTCTCACCGATGACCACGCCTGTGCCGTGGTCAATGAAAAAGTTCCGGCCGACGTTGGCCCCGGGGTGAATGTCAATTCCGGTCTGATTGTGGGCCCATTCGGACATGATCCGCGGTACGAGCGGCACGTTCATTTTGTATAGTGCGTGGGCCAGCCGCTGAACACTGATGGCCAGCAGCCCCGGATAGGCCAGGATTACCTCGTCCACGTTCAGCGCCGCCGGATCGCCGTCGTAGGCCGCTTGAACGTCTCCGGCCAGCATTTTGCGAATCTCAGGGATGCTCTCCAGGAATCCGACGGTAACCTCTCGGGCTTTTTCCTCGGCCTTTGCCACTTCGACCGGAGGAGGCGGCATGGGTCTTCCATCGGCGTCCGGCCCGCCGCCTCTTCGCTCGGCCATGTAACACATGCAGGCGTAAATCTGCCGGAACGCCGTCTCGCCGATGCGGGGCAGAAGATCGCCGACGTGAAAGTTGACATTGTGCCGGGTCAGCCGCTGCCGCCCGATGAACCCCGGATAGAGCAATTCAAGCAGGTCATTGACCAGAGAGACAATCTCATCGCGGGCTGGCAAGTAAATCCGGTCGATGTGCTGCGTGCGCGGATCGGCGTCGTAACTGGCGACAATCCGCTCGACGAGCTGGCCGAGCTTTTGGCCTATGATGAAATCTTCGGGCATTTTGATGCTCTCTTATGGCGTTCGGCCCGTCTCCCAAAGCGCGACAAACTCAATGCCTTTTCGAAAGGTCGCCCTCAGCCGAATCAACATCCCGACTAAGTCGGGTATAAGGGGGCGATACCCAGACTACCCGATCAGCACGGCCTGAGTCCAATACAATCACACGAGACTACGGTGCCGGCTTGTCATGAGCCCCTTGGGTGGACCTATAATGCATATCATGGCCAAATGGATGTGGATCAAACGGGCGTTTTCGTTCGATTTCCCGGTCGAGAAGTGGCCCGACCTGTTGGAGCGCGTCCGCGGCACGCCCGCCCGCGTCGAGGAACAGGTTCGTGGGCTGCCACGGGAACTGCTGACCCGAAAGCCGCCCGCCGGAGGCTGGTCAATCCAGGAAAACATCGGACACCTGATCGACCTCGGCTATCTGCCGATGCGTCGGATCGAGCAGATCCTGGCCGGCGAAAAGTTGCTGATCGCGGCCGACATGACCAACACCAAGACCATGGAAGCGGATCACAACGCACGGGCGATCGACGACTTGCTGGCCGAGTTCCGGTCCGAGCGAATGGCGCTTGTGGCCCGCTTTGAGTCCCTGGCCGATGAGCAGTGGGGCATGTCGGTGCTGCACCCGCGGCTCAACCAGCCCATGCGCATCGTGGACATCGCCTATTTTGACGCCGAGCACGACGACTATCATCTCGGGCGAATCGGCGAGTTGATTCGGGTCTATTCCTGAATTCCGCCGATCTACTTGACTCTCTCGTAGGTGATTTCAATCGGCATGATCTCATCGCCGTCGCGAGAGTCAAAGATCTGGAAGACGAACTTGTCGGGGCCCTCGATTCTGCGAACGAACTTGAGCATGCGGCCGATGGTCACCCCGGGCTCGTCCATCTCGCCGAAATAAACCCATCGCGTTCCGTCGGCGTTGCGATGCCCCGACATGTGCTGGATGTAGGTGGCCAGGTTACTGGCCCACGTTGAGGTGTAACACTTGCGAAAGTTATCGTAACCGGTCATGCCGCGGCCTTCGTACGGCATACCCAAGAAGTCTCCGCGGTAATTCTCTTCGACGAAGCGTTTCCCGAGAATCCAGCCCACCTCGGAGGTGCCATGCGATTCCATCGGCGGCTGGTCCGGACCGCCGGCCCATGCTTTCATGGTCGTCTTCCACTTGCCGATGAAATACTCCAGATGCTTGTGATGTTCGCCCGGCATCATCAGGCGCATCGATTCCTGAAGGGCCGTGGCCGCAGCGCCTTTCGGCTTCTCCTGAGCGTCGGAAGCGTTCGACCTTTCCCCGCTTGGTTGAGCCTGCTGGGAATGTGCGACGGTCGCGACGGCCAAAGTCGCGATCAACGAAAGTCCTATGTAAGGGCAAGCCGGGAATCGGGGCATCTCGAATCTCCAAGGAGAATTTGTGCGACGGGATATTACCAGATTGCAATATAGCCAGGCGCTTTACCCGGTCAAGAAAGCATCGGCCTGCCGATGCCTCGGTTGTCGACTAACGCCCGCGCGTTAGAACTTTACGGCGGAGGATGCTTGTAGTCTGAGCGGATGTATTGCACCTGCTTCGAAGCTTTGCAGCCGGTCTCGCCCATTAGGCATTCTACATTCGACATTCGACATTTTCGGCCGCGCGAATCGCTGCCGACATTTGGTTGCAGCCCAACGCGGCCGCGTTAGGATCACGTCCATGAACCGGAACAACAAACCGCCCCAAATCACGATCGCCCGAGGCCAGCCCGGCCCCAAGCCGAAGGTGCCGGCCGGCGAAGCCGGTATTAAGGGGGTGTTGCCCCCCGGCAAAGCCGCGTTTATTGGGGCTGCGTCCGACGACGACGCCGGGTTTAAGGAGGCTGCGCCGCCGCCGTCCGAACCAAAGAGTGCCGCCGACGGAAAGCAAGAGGCTGGAAAGCGCCGGCGCACGCCCCGACGAAGTCGTCATGACGGCGGCAACGCCCTCGATCGGTCAACGCCTTCCGACACGCTGGTCATTGAGTCGGTCACCCCGGCCGTGGACGCCGGGCGGCACGCGGCCAAACGCATCGTGGGCGACCTGGTCGAAGTCGGGGCCGATGTCTACATGGATGGTCACGATTTGTTCCGCGCTCGAATCGCCTTTCTTCGCCCCGATGAGAAAAACTGGGAATACACCCCGATGGTCTACGACTACAACAGCGATCGATGCTACGGCCGTTTTGCCGTGGACCGCATCGGTCGTTGGACCTTTACCGTCGAAGCCTGGCCCGACACTTTCGGGAGCTGGCAGTCGAGAATCCAAAAGAAGCTGTACGGCGGCACAGCATCCTTTGATCCGGCTTCTCCGGGCGGCCAGGACTTATCGCAGGAACTGGCCGAGGGCGCCTTGCTCCTGGAACACGAGGCACGGCGCCGAAAGAGCGAGTCGCGAAAGCAGCTCAAGGCCGCGGCCGATCGGCTGGCCGACAACTTGCGACCGATCAGTGAGCGCGTCGAGGCGGCCCTTGCGCCGGAACTCGCCGATTGGATGGCCGAGCGGGTCGATCCTGAGCGGATTACGCGATTCGATCGCGGGATGCCGCTTTGGGTGGACCGTCCCCGAGCCCTGTTTGCATCCTGGTACGAGATGTTCCCACGTTCCCAATCCAGCACGCCGGGTGAACATGGCACGTTTGCCGACGCAAAGCTGCGGTTGTCGCGGCTGGCCGAGCTTGGCTTTGACGTGATCTATCTGCCGCCGATTCATCCGATTGGTAAAACCCTGCGCAAAGGCCCCAACAACACGTTAAATGCCGGCCCGGACGATCCCGGCAGCCCCTGGGCCATCGGCAGCGACGAAGGCGGGCACACCGCGATCGACGCGCGCCTGGGCACGCCCGCCGATTTTCGCGCGTTTGTCGGCGAGTGCCAGCGACTGGGCATGGAGGTAGCCTTGGATTACGCCCTTCAGTGCTCGCCGGACCATCCCTGGCTTAAGGAACATCCCGATTGGTTTTTCGTTCGGCCCGACGGAACGATCAAATACGCCGAAAACCCACCGAAAAAATACCAAGACATCTATCCGCTGAATTTCTGGTGCGACGATCGGGAGAACCTGTGGACGGCCTGTCGAGATATCTTCCTCCATTGGATCAATGAGGGCGTTCGGAACTTTCGCGTCGACAATCCGCACACCAAGCCGCTTTCGTTCTGGAAATGGGTTATCGGCGAGATTCATCGCGACCATCCCGATGTGATCTTCCTCTCGGAGGCGTTCACCCGGCCGAAGCGGATGAAAGGGCTGGCCAAACTCGGATTCACCCAGTCTTATACATACTTCACCTGGCGAAACTCGTCCTGGGAGCTGCGGGAGTACCTGACAGAGCTCACCACCACCAACGCGGTGGAGTATTTCCGACCGAATTTATTCGCCAACACCCCGGACATCCTGCACGAGTATCTACAAAATGGAGGTCGCCCGGCGTTTCGCGTGCGGCTCTTGCTGGCGGCGACGCTTTCACCGCTTTACGGCTTATACAGCGGATTTGAACTCTGCGAAAACGTGCCGGTCCGGCCGGGCAGCGAGGAATACCTGAACTCCGAAAAGTATGAAATCCGCGTGCGCGATTGGGACGCCCCGGGCAACATCAACGGCGACGTTGCCCGAATCAACGAGATTCGCCGGGCCCACCCCGCCCTGCAACGCCTCGACAACCTCCGATTCTGCGAGACGGGAAATGAGCAGATTCTCTGCTACCACAAATACGCGCCCGGGGACGACCTGCTCATCGTGGTCAACCTCGATCCGAATGCGGTGCAGTCCACGATGGTGACTGTGCCGATCGAAGCCTTGGGCATCGCCGAGGGCCAGGGATATGACGTCGAAGATTTGTTGACCGACACGCGGTACCGCTGGACGGGCCGCCGGAATTTCGTCCTGCTCGACCCGGCCCGTCAGCCGGGCCATCTGTTGCGGATCCATACGGCAGGCGGCGCGTAGTTTATTACGGCGGTGGATGTTTGCAGTATTCTCGCATGTATAAAGGCGGACACTTGGCAAGGCAATCCAAAAAAGCGAATTCTGAATTCGCTATTCGAAATTCGCAGCCGCACAGCATGATGCCGTTGTTTGCTTGCGGCCCATCACGGCCGCGTTAGGGTGGGCCGTGCCCACCATTGATTCGAGCGGACTCTTGTGGAAGGCGGCGTCAAACAAAGCGTGACCACTCAAAGCTATTGGTACCGGGACGCGATCATCTACCAGTTGCACGTGCGCGCCTTTCTCGACAGCAACGGCGACGGCATTGGAGACTTTGTCGGACTGGCCGAGCGGCTCGATTATCTCCACGATCTGGGCGTTACCGCTCTTTGGCTGCTTCCTTTTTACCCCTCGCCGCTGCGTGATGACGGCTATGATATCGCCAACTACACGGCGGTGCATCCGGATTACGGAACGCTCGCTCATTTCAAACGATTCCTTCTGGAAGCCCACGACCGGGGATTGAAGGTCATCACCGAGCTGGTGCTCAACCACACCTCGGATAAACATCCCTGGTTTCAAGCCGCTCGAAACGCACCGGCCGGATCATCGAAAAGGGATTACTACGTCTGGAGCGACACGCCCGAGAAATACAAGGAAGCCCGCATCATTTTTAAGGATTTCGAGACCTCCAACTGGACCTGGGATCCGGTGGCCGGGGCCTATTACTGGCACCGGTTCTATTCGCACCAGCCCGACCTGAACTTCGAACACCCCTCCGTGCGGCGGGCCATGTTTCGCACCATGGATTTCTGGATGCGGCTTGGCGTCGACGGCGTCCGGCTCGACGCGGTGCCCTACCTTTTCGAACGTGACGGCACAAGCTGCGAGAATCTGCCCGAGACCCACAAATTTCTTAAAGAGCTCCGGGCCTACGTGGACGAACGGTATGACGATCGGATGCTCCTGGCCGAGGCCAATCAGTGGCCCGAAGACGCGATCGCCTATTTCGGCGACGGCGACGAGTGCCAGATGGCCTTTCATTTTCCGGTCATGCCGCGGATGTACATGGGCCTGAGCCTCGAAGATCGGTCGCCCATCATCGACATCATGGACCAGACCCCGCCGATCCCCGAAAACTGCCAGTGGGCGGTCTTCCTGAGAAACCACGACGAGCTGACCCTGGAGATGGTCACCGACGAAGAGCGGGACTACATGTACCGGGCCTATGCCCATGAGCGGCAGATGCGGATCAACCTCGGCATCCGCCGCCGCCTGGCGCCGCTGCTGAACAACAACCGAAGGCGCATCGAACTGATGAACGCCATGCTCCTTTCGCTGCCCGGAACGCCGATCATCTATTACGGCGACGAGATCGGCATGGGCGACAACGTATTCCTCGGCGACCGCAACGGCGTGCGGACCCCGCTCCAGTGGAACCCGGATCGCAACGCCGGATTCTCCAAGGCCAACGCCCAGCGGCTGTACCTGCCCGTGGTGGTCGATCCCGAATACCACTTCGAGGCCATCATCATCGAAACGCAGCGCAACAAGCCGCACTCGCTGCTCTGGTGGATGAAGCGGATTATTGCCCTGCGAAAGCGCTTTACTTCGCTCAGCCGCGGGTCGTTGCAATTTCTCCATCCGGAGAACCGTCGCGTCCTCGCCTATCTTCGTCGCCACGAATCGGAAATTATTCTGGTGGTCGTGAACCTGTCTCGTTTCGCTCAATACGTCGAGTTGAATCTTCGAGAGTTCGAGGGGCTGATCCCCGTCGAGCTTTTCGGCCGCACGCCGTTTCCGCGAATCGGCGAACTCCCTTACCTGGTGACGCTGGGCCCGCACGCCTTCTATTGGTTCTTGCTCGAACAGCAAACGGACGATGGCACTATTGAAGTCCTGCGGCGCAAGGCCGAAATCCCGACGGTTGCGCTGGGCGACGCATGGGGCAAGCCGCTGGCCAGGGACGTGAAGTCGGCCATTGAGCAGTTTCTCCCCACGTATCTGTATCAATGCCGATGGTTCGGGGCCAAGTCGCAGACCATCCGCCGCGCCGAGCTGATCGAGGCTCATCCGATTCCCGTGCGCGGTTCGTCCGCGTACCTCGCCATTGTCGAAGTGGAATACGCGAAGGCGGACAAGGAGACCTATTTCCTACCGCTGGCGCTGGCCACCGGCGAACACGCCGAGCGACTGCAACGCTGGCCGCGGGTCGCCGTAATCGCACGGGCCAACGTCTTGGAAAAGGGACAACCCGGCGAAGCCGGGCTTAAGGGGGCGAAGCCCCCCACCGAAGGCATCATCTACGACGCCGTCCACGACGAGCAGTTTGCAACCGCGCTCCTGGAAACCCTCGTTCGCCGGAGGCAGTTCAAAGGGCGACTCGGCGAGTTCGTCGGCTCGACCACCCGGGCCATGCAAACACTGCTGAAGGGCGCAGACTCAGAGCTCCGGCATTCATTCCGGGCGGAGTCGCCCTCAAACCCGGCTTCGCCGGGGGGCACGGCCCCCTTAAGCCCGGCTTCGTCGGGTGCCTCCGAACCCAATCTTTCGCCCTCCGTTTCATTGGCCGAACAGAGCAATACGTCGATTGTGTACGGTCATTCGCTGATCACCAAGGTGTTCCGGCGCTTGGAGGAAGGGACGAACCCCGAACTGGAAATCGGGCGAATGCTGACCGAGCGGGCGAAGGTGAAGTTCAGCCCGCGCGTGGCCGGGGCCCTTGAATTCATTCGCCCTAATGGCGAACCGATTACCATCGCCATCGCCGAGGAGTTCGTCGCCAACGAGGGCGATGCATGGAATTACACGCTGGACGAAGTCGGCTCCTTCCTGGAGGTCGTGCTCTCGCGAATGGACGCCTTATCCGATCTGACCCCTCCGCCGACCAAGTTGGCCGACGCGGCCGACGTGGAGATTTCCGAGGCGGCCCGATCGTTCATCGGCCTCTATCTCGATTCGGCTGATCTGCTGGGATGCCGAACGGCCGACATGCACCTGGTTCTGGCTTCGCAAAAGGACGATCCGGCGTTCGCGCCCGAGCCGTTCCTGCCGCTTGACCAGCGGTCGCTCTATCAATCGGTCCGAAGCCTGGCTCTCTCGGTAATACAGATGCTCCGGCAGGGGCTGCCGAAGCTCCACCCCGAAGCACAGCCCATCGCGGCCCGGGTCATTGAAAGCGAATCCGCGATTCTGTCCCGCATTCGCAATCTGATTCAGCCCAAAGCCCCCGGCGAAGCCGG
>JBGTDB010000494.1:0-2994 GCA_041748515.1 Phycisphaerae bacterium | reverse complement strand
CATCCGATTTGCGACCCGGTGGAGACCCGGCGGCGGGCTATCGAGGCATTCAAGCGCACAATGGGATAGCAGCGTGGGCGCAACAAGGAGGTTCGCCACACATGCCACGGGGCAAATCGTAGCGTCGCCGTGCTATTTCTTCGGAGCCATACGCTCGAGGATGGTGTCGGCGAGCCCGTAAGAGACGGCCTCTTCGGCACTAAGCCATTTGTTGCGGTCGCAGTCCTTCTCGACCTGGTCGATTGGCTTGCCGGAGCGCGAAGCGATGATTCCGTAGAGAGCCTTGCGCAGGCGGATGATCTCTTCAGCCTCGATGGAAAGGTCGGTGGCCGGGCCCTGCAAGACGCCGCCGATCAGCGGCTGGTGCAGCAGCGTTCGCGAGTGAGGCAGCAGATACCGCTTGCCCTTGGTCCCGCCGCAGAGAATCACCGCGCCCATGCTGGCGCTGAGGCCGACGTTGTAAGTGGCCACGTCGCACCGTAAATACTGCATGGTATCGTAAATCGCCAGCCCGGCAGAAACCGAACCACCAGGACTGTTGATGTACAGGTGAATGTCCGCATCCGGGTCTTCGTTGGAGAGGAACAGCAGTTCGGCGACAATGAGGTTGGCGATTTCATCGTCAATCCCGCCTGTAAGAAAAACGATCCGGTCCTTCAGCAATCGCGAGAAAATATCCATCTCGCGCTCGCCGCGCCCGGTGCTCTCGATAACGAACGGCACGCGCTGGTTAATCACGCCCATGGCGTTTGACTGCCTCCTCATTGAATATCGCCGACAGATCGCGGCGAAGAGTACACTTGTCAGTTTCGGTGCGACTCTATTCGTCTCGGCGCCGACAGTCGGCTGGGCCGGATTCCTCGTCCCGTCAACTAAACGCAACCCGCATCGGGCCGTTCATTATTTGCGCTTCTTCTCGGCATCCTTGAGAATCTCATCCACGATGCCGTACTCGAGCGCTTCCTCGGCCGTCAGGTATCGGTCCCGCTCAGTTTCGGCAGCCACCAGATCCTCTGATTTGCCGGTGCAATCGGAAATAATCCTGGTTAGCCGGCGCTTGTCGCGAAGGACTTCCTCGGCCTGAATGCGGATGTCTTCGGCCTGGCCGGTAATTCCGCCGTAGGGCTGATGAAGCATGACCTTGGCGTTGGGCAGGATATACCGCTTGCCCTTGGTTCCGGCCATTAGAATGATCGCTGCCCCGCTGGCTGCCTGCCCAATGCAATAGGTCGCGACCTCGGAGCCGAGAAACTGCATGGTGTCGTATATCGCCAGCGTCTGGTCGACCAAACCGCCCGGCGAATTGATGTAAAGATTCACATCCTGATCGCGGCGGATGGATTGCAGATACAAGAGCTGCTGAATAACGATGCTTGCGGTTCGCTCGACAATCGGCCCGGCAAGGAAAATGATCCTGTTCTCCAGCAGCATATCCGTCAAGGACATTTCGCGGGTACGCTGGTAGGGAGGATACTGGTTGACCGTACTCAACGGTCCGTATGGGTGGTCCATTGCCAATCCTTTGTCTAGCTCGTTCTTGTCTATCCTAGTCTGCCAATCCCGGTACCCGGGTTAATAACTGACCGCCTATCGCCACTTGGGACGGCTAGCGCTTCATCGGGCGCAGGCTAGTGGTAAGTCGGCTTTCTTTCTTTGCGGCTGGAGAGCCGACTCTCGGCCGCCAATCCGGCTCATAATGCCGTTCCGACCCACCTACTTCTTCGTCTTGCCCTTTGCGGCCGGCTTGGCCGGAGCCGAGCTGCGGGCTGGGGCCTTCTTTTTTGCGGCGGGAGCGGCGGCCTTGGGCTTATCTGAAGCCCCCACAACAGCGTCTGATGCTTTCTTCGTGCTCTTGGTTTTTTTCGGACCTTCAACTTCCTTGATGGAGGCTGTTTCGATCAATTGGCCCAGGATCCTATCGTCGCGTATTCGCATATAAAGGGTCGCCATTCCGTCACCCTTGGCCAGCTCGTCCCGGACCCGATCAAACCGCTTTCCGGTTCGCTGGGCAATCTGCGCAACCGCCCCGTTCATTTCCTCGTCGGTGACCTCAACCTCGCGTTCCTGGGCGATCCTGTCGAGAATAAAATAAAGCTTAAAGTCTCGAACCACTTGGCCGTGAGCCGTTGAGCGGAATTGATCGAGATTCTTCTCAATCTCCGACTCAGGCGTTCCCTGCTGGTATAGCTCGATCATTCGACGGGCGACGGCGCGCTCCGTCTGTCGATTCGAGAGGCCGGCGGGGATTTCAAACTTTGTGTTTTCGATCAGATACTCCCCAACCTGCTCCTTGAGCCTGCGGTCTATAACGTGATTGATCTCCCGCTCCATGCGCTCGCGGACAGCCAAGCGGAGGGCTTCCTCGGATTCAAAGCCAAGTTCTTCAAGAAAGTCCTTGTCAATCAGTCGCTGAGTCAGGCGCTTGATCTCCTGAATCGAAAACTCGAAGGTGGCGGTCTTTCCGCGGAGGTTCAGGTCCTCGTGATCGTCCGGCACGGCGGCGTCCAACGTCACTGTGTCTCCGAGTTTCTTGCCGACAAGCTTGTCCTTGAGCCCGACCGTCGGAATGTTCCGTATACGGCCGTCTCGCGCGGGAACGTCAAAATTCTCCTGGGAGTCAAGGAGTTCGCCGTCCACGGTCAGTTTCATGGATGTGTACAGCAGGTCGTCCTCCTTGACCGGGCCGCTTTCCACCGGGGCAAACGTGCCGGACCATTGCAAGATCTTCGTGATCTCGGTTTCAACGTCGTCGTCTTCAACCGAAACGGCGGGTTTTTCCAGAGGAATTTTGTCGAGTTCGGGCAATTCGAACTCCGGCCGGATTTCCATCTCGCAGGTGAAAGAAAGCGAACCCTCTTTGGGCAGGCTGATGTGTTCCAGGGCCTTCTCGAAGCCCATCAACTTTTCGACTTCAACCGCGCGCGATTTTTGATCCTCGCCGACCCGGTCTTCCTTGGTCTTGATCCAGATGAGGGGATCGCCCAGTGGCTTGAC
>JBGTDB010000493.1:0-3989 GCA_041748515.1 Phycisphaerae bacterium | reverse complement strand
TGCCGACGTCGTGCAGAAGGGCCGCGGCCTGGAGCGTCCGAAGTTTGTCCTTGGGAAGTTGTACACGCCGGGCGATCGCCTCGGCGTAACCGGCCACGCGAATCGAGTGTTCGCGGGTGTAGGTGTCCTTTGCATCCACGGCGGCCAGCAGGGCCTGCATGGACTCAAGATGGGCCGGCTGAACGAATTCTCGTATCCGCTCGAGCCAGCCCGAGACCCTTTCCGGAGCGCGCATCCTTGTACTTGGCATTCGTTCTGTACCTGCTTTGGCTTGAGTAGGTCGAGTCGACCTCCCACGGATTCCCATCGACTCTGTTGCCCTATCGTCCTTGACGCCTGCGCACTTAACGTCTTTTGAGGCGCAGCGTTATCCGCGGAAGCGCGCTTCTAAATCGCGGGATAATACCGGCATTTTGCGACGAAACGCGAAGCGGACCGGATATTCGTTCCGGTAAGACCGAGCATCTTCTGGCACCCTGCCTTCGTTGCGTCAGTGGCAAGTTTCTCCGACGATATGCGTCCGCCGATAGCGTTGAACGCTGCCTGAGTAGGCGTCGTCCGCAAAGGCTTTCAAGGAGCGAGGAATGCGACGAGTTTTATCGCGCCGGGGTTTGCAAGCGGCGGTGGCTAATTCTGCGGCCGCGATGCTTGGCATCCACTTATTCTCCGGGTGTGCGTCTGTTTCGCGCTCCGGAGGCGCGGAGGCGGCCGTGCATCGCGTTCTTGGAAGGCAGACAGAGGCCTGGAACGAGGGCGATATCGAGACCTACATGGCCGGATATTGGGAATCGGACGCACTGACGTTTGTTTCCGGCGGCGACGCGGCCCGCGGCTGGCAGGCGACGATCGATCGTTATCGGCGGCGCTATCCAAATCGCGAGGCGATGGGGCATCTGACGTTTTCAGAACTGGAGGTCCGCGAAATGGGCCGCCGGGCGGCGCTGGTTCTCGGTCGGTGGCACCTGGACCGAATGGACCCGGAAATGCCCATTGGCGGCCGGTTTACGCTGATCTTCAGGCGCATCGGCCGGGCGTGGGTGATTGTTCACGACCACACTTCGACGGAATGAAAAATCCAAGATATTGATGCGGATGCCGCTCGGCCGTTTGCCGGTACATTATCCGTCTTTGATATCCGAGAAGTCCACTGTCGGGGCAGTTCCGGCTTCTTCGGGTGTCTCGAAATACCTGGCCTGTTCGACGCCCGCGAACGAGGCGTAGAGTCGCCCGAGCGGTTTCCGGACAAACGTGTTGAGCGTGCGGACGGTTTCGTTATAGCGCATCCGCTCGACGGACAGGCGGTTCTCGGTTCCTTCCAGCGAGTCCTGCAATTTCATAAATGACTCATTGGATTTGAGTTCCGGATACGTCTCTCGCAAAACAAGCAGCCGCGAAAGGGCCCGTTCGAATCCCTGTGCGGCCTCCGCCTTTTCTCCGACGTTTTTTGCCTGAAAGTACGCCTCGCGGGCCTTGGCCACGCCCAGGTAGATCTTCTCCTCCTGGGCGGCCACGCCCTTTACCGTGCTCACCAGTTGCGGCACAAGGTCGAAGCGGCGCTGGAGCTGGTTTTCGACCTGGGCCCAGGCGCTTTTCACGCTTTCATCAAGCGTAATGGCCTGGCCATAGCCGCGATAAATGCAGCCGCCCACTAGTGCGGCCGAGGCGATCAATGCCACGGCCATCATCGCCAGGAGCTTTCCAATTTTCATCGGTTCACCTCGGAGTTCTTCGTCGCCCTGCTGGGCGAAGGAATTTTCCGCTTTCCCTCAGACAATCTTACGACACAAAGAGATTCCTGGCACTCCCCCGCCATTACCAGCGGGCACCGCCACCACCGCCGCCAAATCTGCCGCCTCCGCCGAAGGAACCGCGGCCGAGTCCTCCGCCGAAACTCCGGCCCATTCCACCCCCAAATCCGCCGCGCGATCGGCCACCGCCCATCATGTTACCGAGCATCATCCCCCAGAGCAGATTTCCGGCCAGGTTGCCGCCCCATCGCCCCCGGCCCCGGCGGCGTCGAGATCCGAGGGACATCAGGATGATGAAGATAATAATCGGCAACAAGCCGGCACCACACGCCGCCGGGCCGGGCTCGGCCCGCGGCCGGGTGGAGGGACCGGTGTCGGATAAGGTGACATTCGCGGCCCGGGCAATTCTATTTGCCACCGCCGAGGCCCCGGCGACGATTGCGCCGTTTGGGTCGCCATCCCGGAACCGTGCGGCGATCACATCCCTGGCCGTCGAGCCGCACCAGGAATCGGGCAGAATCGATTCAAGACCATACCCGGGATGGATTCGAGCCTCTCGCTCCGCAAGCCCCACGGCAATCAGCACGCCGTTGTCCTTTCCAGGCTGGCCAAGTTTCCATAGCTCGGCATGGCGCTGAACGAAGTCGAAGAAAGGCTCGCCGTCAGTCGTCTTGACGGTCAGTACCTTGACCTGAGCACCGGTCTTTCGCTCGAGGTCGGCGAGCAGGGCATCCAGCCGGTCCCAGCTTCTCTGGTCCAGGATTCCCGCGCGGTCCACGACGAAAGTGCCTGGATCGCGAACGGTGACGGCCGCGCTGACGCCGCTCCCAATCAGGGCGGCCCAAACCATCGCAAAAGTCAGGATGATGGGGCTACCACGCATTCGCCGATTCCCCGAGAACTTGTACGTCCTGATACAGTTCGTCGAAATCCCGCCAGTGGAGGTCGGTCAAGGGATCAATTGCCGATCGAACTCCCGGGAACTTGCGTTTGCATTTCGTTTCGATGCGTTGCACGACGTCGGGGTCATCGACGAACTCCTTCTGTCCGTCGAGCCAGAGCAATCCGCGGAGCGTCCTGAGCAGAATCAGCCCGGCCTCTCGCTCAAGCGGGGCGACGGCCTTCTCCATTCCCGTGGAGGCGAGGAGTCCATGCGACAACCCCGCGAGCACCCGTTTCAATTCCCGCTCGCATTGCAGGCGAATGTGTGCAGCCTCAAAAGTCAATTCCGCGAATTCGTCCTGGCCGGCAACCGTCACGTAGCGCTGCTGGATCTCGATCATTTCGAGCGGAAAAGCATCGAGTGAGGACCGAATATAGGCTCCGGTCATTACCAGTGGAGCGGCAATCCCAAGCCGGCCGAGCTTCGGTCCGTGGTTTGCCAGTCGGCGAAGTAGTTCGGGCTTGACGCGCTGGACAACCAGCACGCTCTCGGCCGTGGCAGATCTTGGGTTAAACCTTGAATCGAGCGCGCCGCCGAACATCGTCAGCGATGAAAATGACGGGCCCAGATCCTCCCGGACCATCTCCACATAGCGGCGAACCGCGTCGCGCATGGTCGGCGCGATTCGATCCAGCCCGTTGAGCGAGCCCGCTTCCTCTTGTTGCTTTTCGTGCTCCGTGGTTGTTGTCATGCGGTCATCCTCGGGAAGATTCGAGTATGTTGAATGTATTGCCTGATTACAACGGTTTTGCCTCGGCCGCAAGTCGCTCGGCGGCGACGAGGTCTTCATACGTCTCGCGACGGCGGATGATGCGCGCCGCATCGCCATCGACGAGTACCTCGGCGGCGCGAGGGCGAGAGTTGTACTGACTGCTCATGGTAAAGCCGTACGCCCCCGTTGCGTAAATGCAGATCAGATCGCCACGCGAAACCGGCGGCAGCCGCCGGTCCTTGGCCAGAAAGTCGCCGCTCTCGCAAACCGGGCCGACGATATCCGCCAGTTCCGTGCCCGGCAGGTTCAAATCTTTTCGGCGGTCGGGCGGGACAAGGCCGCCCTTCGGTGCGACCGGCCACGCGAAGTGGAACGAGCCGTACAGTGCCGGGCGGATAAGTTCGGTGATCGCCGCATCGACGATGATGAACTGCCGATCGCCCGATCGCTTGGTGTAGAGCACGCGCGTAAGCAGCACACCGGCATTGGCCGCGATGGACCGGCCCGGCTCCATCAGCACCTGCACCCTCCGGCCGGAGAGCAGCGGCACGATTCGCTCGGCATAGGCCGCGGCCGGTGGGGCCTC
>JBGTDB010000492.1:0-5962 GCA_041748515.1 Phycisphaerae bacterium | reverse complement strand
GACATCACATAGACAATGATGGGCAATGCCACGGCCGCGCACGTCAGCACAGTTCGCAGCTTGTTGCGGGTCAGGTTGCGATAGAGGTAGATCAGGCGAAGCATGGCGGTAAGAATGCAGAATATCGAATTGCGAATCTCGAAGGCTTGGGCGACTGTACTGAATCCGCGATTCGCCGATGGATAATTCTCTCCCGTACGAGCTAGGGTTCACGGAGCGCGGAAACGACTCCCAATCGCGAAGCCCGCCAGGCGGGAACAAACGCCCCCATCGCCCCAACTGCGATTACTAGCAAGAGCGCCGCCGCGGCCGTTCCGGGTGTGAGTCTGATATCAAAAGCCATGGTCGTAAAGGTCGTCGCGCCGAACATATCCTTGGTACTTCCTACCAACTCCAACCACGCGGCACACGCCAGGCAGCCGGCGATTCCGCCCAGCATCGAGAGGAACACGGATTCGATGACGAAACCGGCCAGTATCTGCCGCCCGGAATAGCCGATGGTTCGCAGCATGGCGATTTCTCTCGTTCGCCCGGCGACCATGGCGAACATGGTGTTGGCGATCGAAAACACCGCCGCGAGTGCCATCACCGTTACAAGTATGTAGGCCACCAGCAGGTAACGTCGAATCGCTGCTGACTGGGCATCCCAGTAAACTGCTTCGGTCTGTGCCTCCAGTTGGATGGCTGGCCCCTTGATTCTCTCGATGGCTTCGTCGGGGTTTGCTCCGTCGGACAGCCGCAACCAGGCCGACGAATACATCGAACGATTATAGGCGTTCATCAGCGCCGGTAGATAGCCCCAGATTTCGCTTTCGATGGGGGCGCCATTCGCTGAAAAATGACCGACGATGCGAAACGGACGGTCGGCGCCGAATCCAAGACTGATGGATTCGCCCAGTTGTAGCCCGGCGAATTGCTTCGCCGCTGCCCGGCCGACGATGACCTGCGGTTCCGCCTCCGAAAAGCGCCGTCCTTCCAGCCTCACGTTCAAATGGACCGCGAAGGCGGTTTGGGTCACGCCGCGCACGGCCACATTGCCCGATGTCCGCCCGCCGTCGCGAATGCGCGGGAGCGACACCTGAACCATCATCTCCGGGCTTAGAAGCGGCTCGTTGGTGGTCGGATCGTGGGCAATCTGGGTGAGTTGGTTCAATCGGTTGTAGTCTTCGACGGGGATGGCGCTATTGCTCTCCGAAGTCGCTCCGCGCTTGAGCACAATGAGTTTCTGGCGCTCGGATGCGACGGACAGAGATCGGTCCAAGGCCGAGGCGAAGCCGATCATCCACGAGAACACGCCGACAACGGTGCCGATTACCAGGATGGTCAGGAGCGTTGTTGTCTTGCGAACAAAAAGGTTTCGCCAGTGATAAGAGATTGGAAGTGCCATATGAATGAGCCGCTACGCCACGCGCCGCAAGGCATCAACGGTGTTTAGCCTTTGCGCCTGGTAAGCCGGCCAGAGACCGGCCGCGATGCCGACCAGCAGTGCAATGACCATGGAAACCAATACCGCAATTGGCGAAACATCAAGCTGACCGATGGGGCCCATGCGCAACATTTTCAATGGAAACAGGGCAAGACCGATCGACGTCGGAATGACGCCGACCAGCGCTCCAAGCAGGGCCAGCAACACGCTCTCGGCCAGCACGATGCGAAACACGCGCCCCCGCTGGAATCCGATAGCCTTGAAGACGGCCAACTCGCGCATGCGTTCTCGAAGGCTGAGCATCATCGTATTTCCCGCCACCAGGGCGATGATGACCACGACGACGATGGCGGCAACCTGCATCAATCCGGGAATATCGCCGGAAGCCTGGGTGAAATTGGCGGCGAAGGCGTTTTCGTCCTCCGACTTGGTTGCGTCCGGCGTGTTGGCGAAGGTAGCGTCAATCTCTGCCTGAAGCGTGCGCAAACCCTCGGCGGTCTTGCATTTGATCCAGAAGATGTTGCATCGCGGGTCGGGCTGGCCGATGCGCTCGCGGGCCTCGTTCAGATAGTCTCGACGGAAATAGAAAAAATTCGCCCGCTCAGCCCGGTCGATGATCTTAACGATCCGAAACTCCAGCGACATGTACGGTGGCACGGAGCTTTCAAGTTCGATGCGGTCGCCGAGTTTCCAGCCGTATTGCTCGGCCGGACCCTTGCCGGTGACGGCGGCCGTGCGATCGCGGTTCCACGTGGCGATTTCCTCGTCGGTCATGTCCACGTCGCTGTAGACGATCGGAAAGGTATCCGCGTCGGCCGCAAGGCTAGTCAGGGTGTTCTGCGTCCCCGGAACGCGACCGCCGAACCAGCGCATTCCACACACGGCCAGCAGCCGCTCGCCCTTGGGATCCAGGGCCTCAATCTTTCGGCGCATGCCATCGGGCAGAGAATTGGTCAGGGTGATCCGATGATGCACGCCAAGCCGAAGTTCTCTTTCGTTATCCGCCGAAATACGGGCCAGCAGCATGACAAATGAAATCGCGGCCACGAACACGGCCATCGGCAGGGCGAACGCGACGATGGTGAGCGCCGTCCGTAGCGGGTTCCGCTTCAGGTTCTGCATCAGGACATAGGTCAGCGTCACGGCGGCAACTCCCTTTTTTCAACGCGCGGCCGAGACCGCGGGCGCGGCGGGTCGGTGTTCTTCCCGCTCGAGCGCCCCCTTGTCCAGGTGCAATGTGCGCTGACCGTGAGCGGCGGCGCGCGGGTCGTGCGTCACCATGACGATGGTCTTGCCGAACTCGGAATTCAGAAGGTCGAGCAGCCCCAGAATTTCCTCGGAGGTCTTTGCATCCAGGTCTCCGGTGGGCTCGTCGGCGAGGATTAGTTGAGGATCGGTGACGATGGCCCGGGCGATGGCCACGCGTTGTTCCTGTCCACCCGAGAGCTGGTTCGGGCGATGGTCCATTCGGTCGGACAGGCCGACAACGTCGAGCGCCGTCGTAACCCGCTTGCGCCTTTCCGACGATGGCATGCGAAAAAGCAGGAGCGGCAGCTCGACGTTCTGTGCCGCGGTAAGGACGGGCACGAGATGGTACATCTGAAAAATAAAGCCGACGTTTCGGCTGCGCCAGGCCGTCCGCTGCCGTTCGTTCATCCGCTCGAGGTGAGCGTCGCCGATCCGTACCGAGCCGGCGGTGGGCGAATCGAGTCCGCCGACCAGGTGCAGAAGCGTGGACTTACCCGACCCGCTTGGGCCCATCAGAACCACAAACTGACCGGCCGGCACGTCCAGATCAAGCTTGTCCAGAACCGGAATCTCAATCCGGTCCTTATAATAAACCTTGCGAACCCCGCGCAATTCTATCTGGGCGGCCGACATTCTTCCCTCCTGAGTCAAAAACCCAAGTGACGGTACGACCGCCTGCCCTATCGGTCAACCTTAATCGGCCTCTCGCTTCGAGTGGCCGCCACTACGATGGAGGCGCCGCGCAAGGTCATTCGTAATCACTCACGGTTCCGATCGAAGGCCAAAGCTCCCCAAGACACGTACACAGCGTTGATGGCGGTTCGAGGCCCCCCGGACTCTGCGCCATGGATTTGAATCTCAAGAGCCGTTTTAGGCTACTGCTGCGGGCGAGACGCTTATGTTTGCCGGACATGTTTCACTTCCGGCTCAATCGAAAGGCCAGGAAGTAACTTCAACACCTATCTTTACCGTGCATGCTGGATGAAAAAAAAGAGGCCCGGTGGGGTGGACCGGGCCTTGGGGGAACCGACCCATGGGGGGGACGGGTCGGTAAGTGGACTCTTTATAAGGCGTAATGTCTCAGATATCGGACGAATCCGCAAGAGAAATCTTGCAAAAAAATTCACGAGATGCTTGCTCTATCTTACTTTTTGCTCCGCTGGCATCTTCGTCCGATTTCGCCTACCATTATACGTTCTCTGTTCTACCCAAGTTCCCATCGAGGCGGGAAGCTAACGTGATTCAGTGTACGGACTGTGAATTCTTTCGACGACGGGCGGACGGTTCGCCGAAGCTCATGTGCGACCCCTACTCGACGATCAAGGAGCCTGAGTGCATTTTCAAATGGCAACTCGTCGAATTGCAGGTCATGTCCCGGTCGCACCAGGCCACGTTGGACATGTACCGCAAGTTCGCCCCTTTGCAAGAAAAAATGTTCCGCCACATGGAGCGAGAGATTGACGAAGCTGAGGAAGGCGAACGCTGGAAGTACGAGGATTTCGAAGGCGACGAAGAAGACGACGATTCGGCCGATGCCGCTCGTGGATGGTAGGATCCGAGGGTGCTCTCGTACTGCTCATGCAGCTTTGCGGCCTGCTCTTCGTCCGTAGAACTTAGTCGCATGAAGCGGACCCACGCCGCGTCAGCCTGCGTCGAAACGCCAGTCATTGAATCGACCGATCCTCTGCTTTTGCGTCTAAAGCCTCAGCCCTTCGCCCCTGCCTGGGCGGCATTTCGGATTACAACCGGTCAGTTTGAGATTGATAGTCTTCGAGTTGCAGATGCCTATCTTGTTACGACAATCTCTCCTTGCAACTATCCACGTTGCTAAAGCCGGCCTGATTGGTAAAAGAATGATTCACGGACTCTGATTCCGTTCTCCGGAGGATGGAGGTTCAAAAAGAGCTTGAGAGCCGTCGTTTTGGACAATTCGTTGCGCCTTGAGCGGGAATGGCCCGACTCGAAGCCTGGACCGGGCGAATGTCTGGTGCGGGTCCATTACGCTGGGATTTGCGCCACGGATATCGAAATCGCAAAAGGCTACATGGGCTTTCAGGGTATTTTGGGCCACGAAATGGTCGGCACCGTACTGCAAGGCCCATCAGAGTGGCGCGGCCGGCGGGTGGCCAGCGAAATTAATTGTGTCTGTGCCCGGTGTGACATGTGCCTTGCCGGGCTGGCAAACCACTGCCGTAATCGCACGGTCGTGGGCATCAAGGGGCGCGACGGGTGCTTTGCCGAATTGGTGGCCGTGCCCGTACGGAACCTCCATCTCGTTCCCGATTCGATTTCCGATGAAGAGGCTGTCTTTGTTGAGCCTCTGGCCGCCGCCTATCAGGTTCGGGCCCAGTGTCCGGTTGACGCCCGATCCGGCGTGGCCGTCCTGGGCGCGGGAAAGCTAGGTTTGCTAGTGGCCCAGTTGCTACTGAAAACGGGTTGCCGTTTGGTGGCCGTCGGACGCAATCGGACGAGACTGCTGCATTGCGATAAGCAAGGCATCCAGGCGGTTCACGTGGACGACTTGCTGCCACGCCAGGACTTTGACTTTGTTGTCGAATGCACAGGCTCGCCCGACGGATTGGAGCTGGCCATGCGGCTGGTCCGACCGCGAGGGACCATCGTCCTGAAGAGTACGTGCGCCGATGCGAAGGCAACGAATCTGGCCCCATTGGTGATCCACGAAATTACGCTGCTCGGAAGCCGCTGCGGCCCGTTCAACGAGGCCATTCTGGCGCTGGACCGGAAAGAGATCGACGTGCGCCCCATGATTTCCCGGGTCTTTGCCCTCGATCAATTCAGCGAAGCCTTCGCGGCGGCACAAGATCGCAACAACATGAAGATCCTTCTTAAGATCAGCCCGCGATGATTGGCGGGGTCTCAGACTTCGACACGGGTGCCTTCCAAGATGTATTGTTCGGACTTTAAAGGCTTGTTCAGGCAACACTCTGAATAGCGCGTTGGTGGCAAACCAACGCGGATGGGTCAAACCTCTGGGATTGCATCCCTTTGCACTTTTCGTTGCCAGTTGGCCGGTCTGTGAAATCATTGACATCCGGTCCTTGAATCCGTAAGATGTTATCACTCGTATGCGGCACTCCATCCGATCTGAAACTCCCAGCGAACATCGTTCGTCCAAGCGCATGCCCCGGCCCGTCCGGGAGGCGACGCGCGAAGGAGCGGACCAGCGCCCGGAACGGGCGGTAATTGTTTCCATCCTGTTACCCACGAGCAAGCCCGACCCGCGCGATCCGCTGGGCGAACTAGCGGCGCTGGCCGAGGCCGCGGGCG
>JBGTDB010000491.1:0-4755 GCA_041748515.1 Phycisphaerae bacterium | reverse complement strand
GTCGATGAAGTGTGCGGCAAGACGCTCCGTGGCGATGACGGCGTATTGGCCGGACGGATATGTGCGGCGAAGTGTCCGCACTGCTTCCATCCGCGGCGTGGGGTCGGACGTTCGCATTGCGGCCGCGGAGACTCGGCGCGGCTGGGCGATCGGAGACCAGCCCAAGGCCTGGTGAAACAGCAGGACGGAAACGAATAGTCCGGCCGCGACCGAAAGACTCCATCCGCCGGTCGAACGCCCCGTGGCTGTCGATTCGGGCGACGCCGGGTGGACGGCGCCTAAGACGGCGGCGGCGAATATAAATGGCAACATGGTGCTCTGGTGCCAGTATTTGATGTTCATATAGTCGGCATCCTGCATGAGGCAAATGAGAATGAGGGCAGGAAGAATCGGCACAAGGAGCCGCCGGCCGGACCAGAGCCACGGCAGCAATGGGGCCGCGAGCATTAGAACGTATAGCCACACCCGGCCGCGCGTCAGACGATCGAAGACATCGAAGTTGCCACTTGCTCCGAAAAGTTTCAGGCGGGTGTATTGTCCGGAGGCGTCGAAGGCGGGGATGATGAACTGTGTGGCCACGAGCAAATAGGCGACGACGGCAGCCGAGATGATGGCCCCGTCGCGTCGGCGATCCGTGAACAAAAGAAGATAGATCCCCCATCCGAGAGCGACTCCACAAACTGTCTCTTCGCATAAAAGTGCCACGGCGAGACATCCATGAGACCAGGCCCATCGGCCGGTGAGTCCAAACGCGACCCAGGCGGCGATCCAGGGCACGGCAAGATAAACCGATTGGAATCCATAGGTGTTAGAGTACGGAAGGCGCGTGATCGAAGGCAGGAGAATCCAGGCCAAGGCGATGAGCACGCCAGTGAATCGCGAGCCGTTCCGTCGTACCGCCAGAGCATAGAGCGGCACGGCCGCAAGATGCAAAGCCAACGGTCCGACGACCATGAGGAACACAGGCGAGCGGAAAATCGCGTAGAACGGCGCGAGCAGATAGAAGCTAAACACGGCGTGATAACCCATGCGAGTGTCGGCGAATCGCATGGAGCCGACGTTTTTGTACGGCAGACAGTGTTCGAGTTCCGTCGTGAACAAACCGAAGTCGGCGTAGCCCAGGTGGAAGTTCTTCCAGAACCAAACCTGTTCGGCCGCGTGCCAGGTGGTTGCGACCACAATGGCGGCGGCGAGAAGGATCGGGGCTGCCCGCTCGACCATCGCCGGGCCGGCAAGCCGACTGTCAGAGGCACGGCTGTTTAGCGCAATGCCGAGCATGACGAAAGCAACCACAAAACCGACCAAGTTGAATCCCCACCCGAGTATCCACGAGATGGCAATCGCAGTAACGACCAACAGCGGAGCCGTTTCGCCGAACCGTGCAATACCCAATCCGTCGTTTGGGGGTTCGGCTCGTGCATCGCGCCGGGGACGCAGAATCCACCACGCGACGAAGAAGGCAAGTGGACCGAGGAGCGCAAACGATGACGGTTGAAGACCGACGGGTTCGAGCCGGTAGTTGACGACGTTGACGACGACGTGGCTGAGCCGCCAAAAGACATACGCCGCGGCGACCAGGCCGATGAGGTGACCGCAATGGCGCAACTCGTCTCTGCCGAGCTGAGGCCTTGAAGCAGTGTTCCTTGTCGTTCTCATAAGCGTCCCAGAATGGGCACGCATGGTAAAATGGAATTGGCGGCGGACCAAGCCGCCGCGTACGGATGTATTGCAGACGCCAGGACGTGAAAATGACGTCAAGGGCTCCCGAGGCGCGTTTTAGCGAATAGAGCGTAGTCGTCGAGGTCGATGTCCGAATCGGCGTCGAGATCGAAGGGCAGGCATTCAACAGTCGGCTTGCCACCAGGACCGGTGAAGCACGTCCAGAACTCGGCCGCGTCGCTTAGGTCGAGACAATCCGCCGGACAGGTGCTTCGCGATTCGTTCTCGGAACAACAAAGGTCGCCGCATTGCGCGGGGCAATCGCCCGGGCACGTGCAAGCGTCCTCGGTTGCATCGCAAACGCCGTCGCCGCAAGGGCAATCGATGTCGACAAAATCGCAGCCGCAATCGCACTCGCCGTCACCGTTCCACTGGGCCGGGCAGTTGCTCTCCCGGACCGTGCCGACCCAGCACCAATCGCACACGGCGGCATCGCAAAGGTCGCACACCTGGCCGACGCACGTTGTGCCGTCGCCGGCATACCCTGCGCTGCACGTCTGGCGAGTGGCTATGAAGCAGAGGAATGGCGCTTCGAGGCTACAACAGGCACCGGTCGGCTCGTCGCCGGACTCATGTGAGCCGCCAGCCGCGTCGAGTGAGCCGCCACGCAAAACGAAGACCGGCGCAAGCAGCGCCGCCAACAATGCCCAGTACTTCGTCCCCACTTGTGCCCCCCCACCGCCCCGGGATTCGATCGGTGCGGATTCTGTAGATTCTCCGCTTGACGCCCCACCCCCGGGCGCACGACCCAACGAGAATCATACCGACGTCCACCCCTTTCGCCAATCCGTGATGTGAATGCCGCAAAAACTCAGCCTACGGCCTTGAGTGGAACCGTAAACCTACGTTATCATCGCGGCCATCGTCCCTGGAACCGGATCCTTAGAGTCGAGTGGGAGAATACAGTGGTTCGCAAGCTCCCTACGCTGCCCATGCCGCAAATCGAGGCTCTCTGCTGTAAGTACGGCGTAAAGGAATTGGCCGCCTTTGGGTCGGCCCTGCGCGACGATTCCGGCCCGGAAAGCGACGTGGATTTTCTGGTGCGGTTCGAGAACGATGATATTGGGCCCTGGGGGAAGAAGCTCCTGAAACTGGAGTCTGAACTTTCCAGGATTCTGGCGCGCCCCGCTGACGTCGTGCCGAAAAACGCAATCGCTCATAGTAAGAACTCGCTACGGCGGCGTGCCATTCTGGAATCGGCAAGCCTCGTTTATGAATCGTGACCACGCGAGCGTCCGCGATATTATCAGAGCGTCCCGGCTTTTACTCGCTTTTGTCGGCGAGCGGAACAAGACTGAGCTTTGCACCGACGAATTGGTGTTTTCGCCGTTGTGCGCCAGCTCGAAATGGTCGGTGAAGCGACAAAGCGCCTGTCGAACGAATTTCGGCGCAAGTACCCCGATGTGCTTTGGACGAAAATGGCCGGATTGAGAGACCGGCTGATGCACGGCCATGACAAGGTCGATCTCGATCTTCTCTGGGTCGTCGTAAGGGAACGGATTCCAGAGTTGCTACTATTACTCGGAGACATCATGGAGGTCGAACGAATCGATCTGTCGCCTGCCGGATAAGACCCCCAATTTGAATTAGAGGTGCTATGTGCCAGACAGCAAAACGCCTGATTTTTACGATATCGAGACGCTCTTGTCCGACGACGAGCGCCAGGTCCGCGACGCAGTAGGCAAGTTCGTCGATGACCGAGTTCTGCCCATTATCGGCAAGTGCTTCGAGGAAGAGCGCTTTCCAAGCGAGCTGATCCCGGAAATGGCAGAGTTGGGCCTGTTCGGCCCGACCTTCCAGGATTACGGGTGCGCGGGGCTGAACAACGTGGCCTACGGGCTGATTATGCAAGAGCTGGAGCGCGGCGACAGCGGGCTGCGGAGCTTCGCCTCGGTCCAAAGCGGCCTGTGCATGTACCCCATCCACGCCTACGGCTCGCCCGAACAGAAACAACAGTGGCTGCCGGCCATGGCCCGCGCGGAAAAGATCGGCTGCTTCGGCCTGACCGAGCCGGACGGCGGCAGCGACCCCGGCACCATGCGCACCCGGGCAGAGAAAAAGGGCGGCGACTGGGTCATCAGCGGGGCGAAAATGTGGATAACCAGCGGGTCCATCGCCGACGTGGCCGTGGTCTGGGCCATGACCGAACAGGGCGTCCGGGGGTTCCTCGTCGATAAGGGCACGCCCGGCTACACCGCCCGCGACATTCCGCACAAGTTTTCGCTGCGGGCGTCGATCACCAGCGAGCTGTTTTTCGACAATTGCCGCGTGCCCGATTCCAGCTGCCTGCCGCTGGCCGAGGGACTGGTGGCCCCGCTTTCGTGCCTGACCCAAGCCCGCTACGGCATCGCCTGGGGCGGGGTCGGCGCGGCCATGGCCTGCTACCGCGAGGCCCTGGAGTTCTGCCGCCAGCGCGTATTGTTCGGCCAGCCGCTCATCAACAAGCAGCACATGCAGATTCGTCTGGCAGACATTGTGCGGCGGATCACGCTCGGGCAGCTCCTGGCCCTTCAACTCGGTCGGCTCAAGGACGCGGGGACCATGCACCACACCCAGGTGTCACTGGCCAAGTGGAACAACATTCGCATGGGTCTGGACGTGGCCCGCGAATGCCGCGACATCCTCGGCGCCGGCGGCATCAGCATCGAAACCTCCCCCGTGCGGCACATGCTCAACCTCGAAAGCGTCATTACCTACGAAGGGACCGAGACGATTCATCAGCTCATCGTCGGGAGAGAGATTACCGGAGTCGCGGCGTTATGATCTGTCAGGAGCTTTAATCTGTGGACACCCAATTTTGCGATGAGCTTCCTCCTTACGAAAAAGGCCGCAAACACTGTCCGGTTTGTAACGCACTTGAACTAACTAAGATCCCGATTGCTCCTGTTCACGTGATTGTCCACAGCCCCCGGAAGTGCGTTAGGTGCGGGCATTCTTGGACGCCGCGCCCACCGCTATTCTTAGTGCTCCTCTACTGTCCGGTTGGCTTGTTCTTCATAGCAACCGGATTTGGCATAGCAGTATTCGTTCCTCAAA
>JBGTDB010000490.1:0-8263 GCA_041748515.1 Phycisphaerae bacterium | reverse complement strand
CGACGCGGCCGGCCGCGTGGTCGAGGTCATGGAGGCCCGCCATGTCCTGCTGGCCGAGGTCGATTCGGCCAACGGCGACGGAGAAGCCGACTTGCCGCCGCACCGGATCATCCGCAACAAGCTGCCCGAGTGCGACGTGCTTGACGGGATTATCGCCCGCATCGAGTCGCTCGGCCTGCGCATCGAAGACCTGTTCCTCAAGCGCGAAGAACTGGTCACCGGCGAGTTGCCCCCGGCTAAATTCCTGTTGCGCCAGGAGAACGGAGATCTGAGCGAGCTGGACAATCTGGCCGGGGTCGCCCCCGGGGTGCGGGACATCGGCCGCAAGGGTCTTCAGATTAAGCGCTTCAAGGGCCTGGGCGAGATGAACCACGACGAGCTTTGGGAAACCACCATGGACAAGGACAAGCGCACGCTGCTACGGGTGCAGATTTCCGAGGACATGGAGGACCTGGAGCAGGCCGACCTCGACGCCCGCGAGGCCGACCGCATCTTCCGCCTGCTGATGGGCGACAACGTCGAAGACCGCCGCCGCTTTATCGAAGAAAACGCGACGAATGTGAAGAATCTGGATATCTGATCCGAGGCGGACCTTAGGGCGAGCTGCATTTCGGGGGGCGAGGCATCGGCCTACGTTCCTCTGTAACTGACCAATCGAACCCAATCCGACGCAGGATTTCGAACTCCATTTATACTTTCGTGCCCCGGAGACTTGCGGGTTCGGGGCACCTTATTGGCGGTGACGGCTCGGCGCTGGCGCAGTAAAATATCGAACCCGCAGGGGATTCCCCGCGTCAGATTGTGGACCGGGAGGAGTGGCCGAGTGGCTGAAGGCGACGGTCTTGAAAACCGTTTGGCGGGAAACCGTCACGGGGGTTCGAATCCCTCCTCCTCCGATTGATTTACAGCGGCCATAGCAATTCACAGGCCGGCCATACACCAACGAGACGTCTGTGACAAACCCTAATTCAAACGCCAATCGCCTGCGATTGGGGTTTGGGCCACGTTTTTCTGGGTCGTTTATTCGTGCGAATGAACCACGGAGCAAGCCTTGCCGTCGTGGGCGTGGGCGGTCTTGGCGGAGGACGAGGCGGGGCAGAACGATTCGTCGGCCAGGTATCGCTGCGGCCGGGTCATTTCATCGACGGTGTGGGTGGCGAGCATCAGTTCGACGAAGAGCGGCCGTTCGGTGCCGTCGTGGCTGACGCGGCCGACGTGCCCGTAGCCCAGCGTGTGGCCGATTTCGTGGGCGATCACGTTGGCGAAGATCAGCTTCCATTCCTCAAATTCAAATGACGCTCCGAGCCTTTTCAGCTCCTCGCCGAAGACCACGGCCGAGTCGTCAAAGAACCGGTTGCAGGGATCGTAATCGGCCTCGCCGATCTGCCCTGGCGGGCCGAAAGAGGCGTTCTGGGCGATGTGAACGACGGTGGCCAGCTCGCGCGGCCGGCGAGATCCGTTGCGAATGTTCGCCTGCGCGTCGGGCAATGCCCGAATGATCTCCTCAACCTCCAGCAGAACGGCGGACTTGAAGCCTTCGGCGTCGTCGGCAAGGGTTCCACCGTTTCGCAAAGCGAAGCGGGTGAAATCCAGCGCGGCTAGCGGGCGGCTGGGGTGCAAGTCGCTGGATCCGCCGGACCAGTCAAGAATCACCTGATCCGGGGCGCGGTCGACCAGGCCGAGAACCAGCGACGGATTGGTCAGTGCCGCCAGGTTCTGCGAGCCGCACCCTGCGCCGGCGGCGAGGGCCAATGCCGCGCACGTTCCGAAAACTCGATGGATGATCTGAGAGAGCTTCTGTCCCCGCGCCGCCACTTCCCACCTCCAGGGGCGATTGTGTGCGTCATCAGGCCTCGTACGAATAGAACGAAGGCACCGTGCTTCCCGGCGGGTCGAATGCCCGTACGGGATTGACTTGTCAGACTGTTGTCCGGCTGACGGGCGATGTCAACAAGGAAACGACGAAGTTTCCGACCTCGTCTCGCGAATAGCGTCTTATAACGCGCCTTTCATGACAGATGGGGCAAGCCTGGCAAATCGGGTCGGCAATATTGATTCTGTTTAATTGTTGAAATGTGCCGGGCATGTCGTTGTGCGCCATTGCGGCGGACGCGCGCGAATGTGGACTATTCGGGGGACAAAAGAACTTGACTTCCAATGCGGTTTTGAACGAGGCCGGCGCGAACTTATGGGCACATGAAAAAAATTATTCAAACGGTTGGGATTATATCCTACGGTTCATTCGAGATTCGGAGCGTTTTCTCCGCACTGCACTGCACGATTCGTGCGAAGAGGGCACAGACCATGGGGCTAACCGTAACCAACACGAACACGTTGTCGCTTTTGAACATCCTCAATCGGAATTCCGAGGCGCAATCGACAACCTTCAAGCAGCTCACCACGGGCAAGCGGATCAACTCCGGCAAGGACGACCCGGCCGGACTGATCGCCCTTGAGAACCTGAACGCGGAGCTGACGGCGGTCAACGTCTCACTTTCAAACAACCAGCGAACCAATTCGATGCTTTCGGTGGCCGACTCGGCCATTGAAGAGATCAGCAACCTGCTCGGGGAGGTTGAGAAGCTGGTGGTGGCGTCGACCAGCAGCGCGAACCTGACGGCCTCCGAGATTGCCGCCAACCAGTCGCAGATCGACGACGCCCTCGCGTCCATCGATCGAATTGTCCGGACGACGAACTTCAATGGCAAGAAGCTGCTCGACGGATCGTTCTCCATAGAGACGACCGGGGTGGCCACAAACGCCGACATCAGCAATATGCGGGTCTATTCCCGAAGCCAGTCCACCAACGACACGTCGTTGACGGTGACGCGGGTTACGTCGGCGCAACTGGGGACGGCGACTTTCGCCGATGCCGGGGGCGCGGCCCGGACCAACGGGACAACCGAAGTGGCCATTGCCGGAAAATTGGGCACGGCCACGGTCACGCTGGCCAGTGGATTGACCCAGGCGGAAATCGTCTCGGTGATCAATGCGGCCAAGGATCAGACCGGCGTTTCCGCCATCCAGAACGCGGGGAGCATCGGCCTGAACTCGACATCGTTCGGCACTGACGCCTTCGTCAGCGTGCAGGTCATTTCGGGCGGCGTGATCAATTCGAGCTACGGAACATTGGAAGACGACGGCAACACGGCCAACGACATTCAGAGCGTTTCAAAGCAGGCGGGCAGCGACGCGGTTGTGACCATCAACGGGCAGACCGCGGGCGCTGACGGGCTGGATGTGTCTTACAGCGCAAACGGACTGAGTCTCTCGTTCTCTCTGAGCGAGGACTTCGGCAGCGGCAATACCCCTAACGAAACCAGCAGTTTCACGGTCAAGGCCGACGGCGGTGCCACGTTCCAGCTTGGGACAACGGCCGAGACGCGATCGACCATCGGGCTTGATTCGATGGCAACTTACAACCTGGGCGGCGGCAATGGAACGGCGCGACTGAGCGAACTCAGGGCCGGCGCCAGCAACTCGCTCAGCAATAACGTTTCCGGCGCCCTGGCCTCGGTGCGCGAGGCGATTTCCGACGTGGCGTCGGTTCGCGGGCGGATCGGCGGATTCCAGAAGTTCCAGGTGCAAAGCTCGATCAACTCGCTCCAGGCCGCACAGAGCGGATTGACCGAGGCCACCAGTGTCATCGGCGACACGGACTTCGCGGTCGCCACGGCCAAGCTAAACCGCGAGACCGTGCTGATCCAGTCGGCCGTACAGCTTCTAGGCGTGGCCAATCAGCAGGCCGGTCAGATTCTGCGACTGTTGTAAGAGCCGGGCAATAAGGGCACGGGCCGGTTTTGAATGACGCCATCGCGGCGGACCGGCTATGAATTGACGAACCGCAGCGAGACCGGAAGCACTTAGAATCTAGCTCAAGACCGGGCTTTCACCGGTTAGAAACCGGTGCCACACGGATTTTTGAGATAGACTTGAATAGGAGCGGCGAGCGGCAGGGGGAACCGCTCGACGACAACCAGCGACGGGCCGGGGCGTTGCCTCGGCCCGTCGTTTTTGGATCAAGGCGTCTGTTGCCGAAGACTGCGAACCCCGCGGGGCGCGGTCGTCGCGCCGGTCATTTCACCGCCGAGACGGCAGTGCCACACGGTGTCCACCAACTTAAGCGCCGGGCTGCAATGGCAATCAATGGAGCGCGGGCGAGTTGACAACCGGTTCTTATTCGAGATCAACTTGCGAAGTTGTTGCCAGGCCGGTGAATCGGCGGGAACCGAGGGCGGTCGGAGGTAGACCTTCGGGCCAGAAGGAGAAGGAGACGCCGTAATCATCTTCGGCTTCATCAATCTCGAGAATCAGTGCCCCGAACCATCTCGGGAAGCGGCGGATCAGGCCGATGGTGAAATCGAGCGATCGACCGCGTTCCAGGTCGAAAAGCTCGCGAAAAGCAAGGGTGTGCTTTTCGGTCATGCGGTAATTCAGATCCAGCCCAATCAGGTTCGATTTCGTATCGTCGATGAAGCGATACCCGATCAGGTAGCTGAACCGCGGGGTGCGCTCGACGGCCAGTGACACGTTGGCAATGTCAAGTTCGCCGTCATTGAGAGCATAATTCAGTTCGCTCAGGAGGGCGGTGCGGTCGTTGATCCGGTAGACCAGTGATGACCGCAGATGATTTACGGCCACGCTGTCTTCCGGACGGGTAAATGACGCGTAGCCGTTGGTGCGGGCGTCGGTATCGGCGTCATTGAAAAAGGCGACGTGCAGGTCGTGAGTGAAGACATCCACCAGCCGGCGATTGTCTTCCGGGCCGCGCTTGGTTTGGAAACGCTGGCGGAAGCCGAGCATGACTCCGTCCGACGCGTCGATGCCTTCGACCGTGGGATCGAAGGGGAACAGATCGTCCGCGGAGTGATTGGCCTCGCCGGCCCAGGCGACGATCTGGGGCTTGATGATGTGCCGCAGGCCATTGATGTCAAGCAAGGTCGAAGACGTGTCTTCGAAAACCCTGGACAAATACATGCTTCCGCGCACGCCGACCATGCCGAACCCTCTCGCCAGGCTGCCGTCGTCCGGCGAGTCGCTCCAGAACGTGCCGCGTCCGACGGCGAAGGGAACGAAACGCCACGGACCAAGATCGAGCGGCGACTGGATCTCCTGGCGGGTGTCGGCGCGAAGGGTCGAATCGGAATCCTCCTGGCGTCCATCGCGGAGGAAATCGCGAAACGTTTGATCTCCGACGCGATAGCGGACGAATCCCAGGCGATTCTCGCTGAACCACGTGGCGGCGTCGCCAAGGGATTCGCCGATCAGGAACAGGCCGAGGTCGGGCAATCGCTCGGTCTGGGTGAGGAAATCGAGAATTCGGTATTGCAGAAGGGCGGTGAACGCCCAGTTGTCGCGCTGCTTCTTCAGATAAACAAGCGTTTCCTGTTCCTTGCCGGTGTCGAACTCTTTCTCGAAGAACTCTTCGAGAAACGATCGGTCGGAAATATAGGACAGTTCGAGAGAAATCTGCCAGTCGTCCTCGAGATAGTGACGGTGCCGCATGAGGTATCGGCCGCGCAAGTCTCCGCCGGAGGGGTCTTCGCGCTCGCGCCCAAGCTCGTCCTCGCCGTAGTCGGCGATGGCGAAACTGCGGATGCGTCCGAAGTATCGGTCGCGGGTGTAATCCACGTCAACGCCGGCAAAGGGGCCGCGATCGGTGTAAAAGCCCAGCGAGAGCGTGGCGTCATAGCCCTCAGGCGTTTCGTAACCCATCAGGTTAAACAGGTGCCACTTGGTCTCAAACTCGACGCCGAAGTCTCCGCTGTATCCGGTGCGAAGACTGCGCAGGGACGTCTCGCTCGTAGCCAGTTCGCCGCGAATATGCGGCCAATAGGCCACGGGTCTTCCATGCAGATTGAGTGTGGCGTGGCGGATATCGAAGGTTCCGCCGCGCACAGTTCCCTCGGCAAAATCTGCAAGCCGGCTCGACTCCGTGGTCAGTTCCACCCGTTCCGCCCCGACGTGATAGTGGGGCGTGTGAAACTCGCTGGTGGTGAGCGTTGCTTTTTGTGCGACGAATCGATTCGCGGACAGCTGACGAATCTCGTCCGCCCGAAGATAGATGGGAACTCCGCGAGATTCGATGATCGTGCCCGCAACGGCGTCGAGAATAACGGCGCGCTCGTCGGCGAAATTGTAATAGAGCCGGGAGGAGCGAATCGCATGCGGGCCCTGGGCCATGCGAATGTCGCCTTCGAGATAGGCGCCTTCGACCTCCACGTTGCCGAAACTCGTTTCCATCAATTGTCGATTGGGATCGCCGGTTGCCGATCGATCGGGCGGCATGGCGAACGGATTGTCTGCGTCATTCGGCGCGGCCGGGTCGGGAAGGGCGGCGTCGGCAGGAAGTTGATCCGGAGCGAAAAAGACGACGGCGTTGTCGGCCTGAATCTCGAGGAACTGTTCGCCTTCAGGCGTCCCCCGGGCTAAGTAGACGCCCCCGGTGATGACCAGAACCTGTCGCGGCCCGACGCGCTCAAGCGTCAGCCGGCCAGGCGAACGAAAGTAGAGGACGGGACGCGGTCCGGGCGGTTCGCCCGATCGACCGGAGACCGTTGGGTCGAAAACGAGCAGCGAAGTCCGGGCGTCGGGTAGAATATCCGGCAAGGCATCGATGGCCTGACGGACGGAATCACCCTGCTGATAAATCTCGGTGGAGGTTGGATCGGCGTACGGCGAGCGGGCCACGTCGTCGGCATGAATTCGCACCTGGCCAAACGTATTCAGGGTGACAAAAAGTAACGGACCGGAAGTCCGAGTTCCGCCGGATTCCATGACTTCCGCCCCGCGCCACAGGAAGATCTGTAGGTGGCGATAGGCGCGACCCTGGTGGGTTCGGTTCACGATCCAGATGACGGCCTCGGCCGCGCGGAGTTCGGCTCCCGAGACTTCGCTTGGGATTTCTTCGCCGATGCCGAATTGCAGTCTGAAATCACCGGTGAAATGCTGGGCGGCGGTTCCGTCGTCCGCCTTGAAAACGGTGACCAATTCTCCAAAAAGATCGATGGGAAGCTCGGAGATACCGCTGGGAAGCAGGGCTTTGTCCACCCGATCGGCGATGGGCGGAGCCTGAGCGAAGGCGACGGCCGCCGACCGAAGTGCCAAAAGAATGACGAGCCATCTCACGGTCAGCATCCACATGCTCGCCGATCCGGAGCCACCTGCTTCAAGTCGCGGCGTTACCGGCGTTCGACCAGCGCCTCTTGCCCTGCGTAAACTCGACCCCGTGTTGCCGGGAAATCCGGGCTCCGCCGCCATTCGAGCCGGCGAAGCCGGGTCTAAGGGGGCTGTGCCCCGCGGGCAGGGGGCTAACTGTCCGCGGGAGTCGTTTTCGAACTCCGTGCGGCACCGCCGTCTCGGCGGTGCAAACACGGGCGAGACGCCCTTGCCACACTATGCAACCGGCTGCTCGGATGAGGCCCAGGACGGCTCGAAGGTTCCGCGCCTTAACAATAGCCATCCGGGAGGGAAGCGGCAGTATAGATGCGCAAAGGGCACTGTCAAACGCAGAACTGGCCTTTTGAGCCTCGCAGGCCAATCCCCGCGTTGGCGCGGTTGGCTGAACAGGGGCTGTACTCGATTTGAGTCAATGGGCCTTAAAGTGGCCGAAAAATCCAGTCAGCAGCTCTTCTCCCGAATGCAAGCTTGTGGTAGACTTTCTTGGCTGTTTGGTGCCGATAACTACCGATTGCACGGTTTGGGTTGTTGCGAGCCAACGGCATACATAGAGTTTTCTTGCCGTCCAATCCCCCATTGGACGGTTCCCTAGGGCCCGGTCCACCCCACCGGGCCTCTTTTTTGAATGGCGAATTGCGCATTCAGGAAGAGCGGAGGAACCACGCCGCCGCATTGGTTTTTTTTCAGAATTCCTTACCGCTTCATGATGTCGCGGTCCTGATCGGGATTCTGCATTCGATGGGTTGAGTTGCCCCAGAGCGATTCGGGCATGAGCCTGGGCCGGCCGTCGCGGCCGACGCAGGCGAGGGTGGTGGTGGCTTCGGTAAGCCGGACGTCGTCTCGCTCGATGAGATAGGTGTGATCGACGCGGGTTCTGGTAATGCGTTCGACCCGAGCGGTCACATTGACCACGTCGTCATAACGGATGGGTGCAAGGTACTTGATGGCGGCCTTGTAGACGACAAAGAGCGTCCCCTCTGCCTCCATGTCGCGATAGCGAAAGCCGTTCTGCCGGAGCAGCTCTGTTCGGACGTGCTCGAAGTGTTCCCAGTAGCGGCCGTGGTGCAAGTAGCCCATCGCGTCG
>JBGTDB010000489.1:0-3732 GCA_041748515.1 Phycisphaerae bacterium | reverse complement strand
ACGCCGGTCTTTTCGTCGCCCTTGAGCTTCTTGCTGAGAGCGTCGAGGCACTTGGCCGCGCGGATGATGGCCACGCCGCCGCCGGGCAGGACGCCCTCTTCGACGGCCGCACGGCAGGCGTGCAGGGCGTCTTCGACGAGGCGGACCTAGCGGCCGCGGGGATGTCCGACCGGCGCGGCGGGGCCGATGCTCAACTGATGGGGGCCGATGCCATCGTCCTGGGTAACATCAACGTCAAGGTTGAGACCCACGTCGGCAAGCAGCGCACGCTCTCGGGCCTGGACATTGCGGCGATCTCCGGCGGGAGCAAACACCGCGGGCCGTACTATCGCGGCTCTTCGAGTTACGGGGGAGGGGCGGCGGGCATCGAAACCAGCGAAGTCGAAACCGTCACCCGAAACATGACCGTCCAGACCGAGTTCAAACTGGTCGACGCCAAAACCGGGAAAGTGTGGGAGCATTTCAGTCCGCGCACCTACCGGGCCACCGAACGCACCAAGGCCAGCCCGATTTTCGGATCGAGCCGCACCGAGGCGGCGCTGACCCCGCGCGATCAGATCGTGGCTACATTGGTCGAACGAGGGGCGCGGGAGTTTGTCAGCCAGCTCATGCCCGTGCGCATCGACGTCGAGGCCGAGGTGAAATCCAGCAGCAACGCCAACTCCGTTCGCGGCGCCCAGCTTCTGCGGGCTGAAGATTTCGACGCTGCTCGCGATGCCTTCAAGTTGGCCCTCGCGCAAAGCCCTGGCGATCATCGTTCCGCATTTGGGGCGGGCGTCGCCGCCGAGGCCGTCGGCGATCTCAATCAGGCGAACAACTTCTATCGACAGGCTATTGGGCTCAAAATGGATGCCGACTACGCGGAAGCCCGTGACCGAACCAAGACCTTCGCCGGCCGGGTGCGGAAACCGTAGTGCTCTCTTCCCGTTGACCTGCATCAGGCTTGCGGCTCGGAGAAAGTTCTATATTTCGACGCCGAGTGGGCATCGCCCGCTTTAAACCGGCTTTGCCGGTTGCAGGGCAGCCGCGTCGGCGGTCTGATCGAGTAGAATGGCAATGGTCATTGGGCCGACCCCGCCGGGGACCGGGGTAATCAGCGACGCCCGAGGCTGCGCAGAATCGAAATCCACGTCGCCGATGTTTCCTCGGTTGTAGCCCGCGTCCACCACGACGGCTCCCTGCTTGATCCACTCGCCTTTGACGTAGCGCGGTTTGCCGACGGCGACGATGAGAATATCCGCCCGGCCGATGACTTCCGGCAAATTTCGCGTGCGGGAGTGGCAGAGGGTGACCGTGGCGTGGGCGTTGATCAGCATCGATGCCAGCGGCCGGCCGAGGATCGGGCTGCGCCCGACGACGACCGCGTCGGCCCCGGCGATCGAGACGTCGTACTCGGCCAGCAGTCGCATGATGCCCCTGGGCGTGCAGGCGGCAAAGGCGGGCATGTCCAGAATGGTGCGGCCGAGGCTGGCCGAGGTGATTCCGTCCACGTCCTTTTCAAGGGGGATTCGCTCAAAAACCGCTCGCCGGTCAATCTGGGCGGGTACCGGGTGCTGCACCAGAATGCCGTGAACGCTCGCATCGGCCGCAAGCCGGTCCACGGCCGCGACGGCCTGTTCCGTGCTGGTCTCGCGGGGAAGTTCGACGGCCACCGACTTGATGCCAACCGACTCGCAGCGCTTGCGCTTCATTCGCACATAGACGGCCGACGACGGATCATCGCCGATCAGCACCGTCGCGAGGCACGGTGTTACGCCGCCGACATGGTGAATCCGCCGGACCCGCTCTTGTGTTTGCTCGCGGAGTTGTCGGGCCACGCGCTCGCCGTCCATCAGGTTGGTCAAACCCGAGTCGCTCATACCGAAAGAATAACCGCGCCTTGGCGCCGTTGCACGTTTCGTGGATCACTTGAGTCGCCGGCAGCGGGTCGTGAAACGCAACCGGCGATGGCCGATTGCCTGGAGAAAGGGGTCAAATGGAATTCTCTTTTTGGGATCGGGCCTTCGACTTTCGCTCCCTTACGGTCGCGGCTCGGAAACGGGGCGCTCGCCCCCTTAAACCCGGCGTCGCCGGGTCTCCGGGCCAATTTAGTCCGGCGTCACAAGGTGGGAGCGTTGGCCTCGACCTTTCGGCGAAGCTGGCCGCAGGCGCTGTCGATGTCCAGTCCGCGACTGCGACGGACGTGGGCGTTGACCCCGCGATCGCGAAGGGTGCCGACGAAACTGCGAATCGCGTCGGGAGTTGGGCGGGCGTAGGGTAGACCCGCCACCGGATTGTAGGCAATGAGGTTGACGTTGCTGCGCATTCGCCGTGAGACACGGGCGAGCGCGGCCGCATGGTCGGACGAGTCGTTCAGGCCGCCCAGGAGGATGTACTCGAGGGTGATTTCCCGGCCTGTTTGCTCGAAATAGTAATTCGCGGCCTCAATCAGCGCATCGATGGTAATCCCCCTGGCCCAAGGGATAAGCTCCTGTCGCAGCTCGTCTGTCGGGGCGTGAAGGGAGAGGGCCAGCGTGATCTGCAATTTTTCATCGGCGAGCTGCTGCATCTGTTTCGGCAGGCCGACGGTGCTCACGGTGATCTTTCGGGCGCCGATGCCCATGCCCCAATCGGCGTTGATGGCGCGCACGGCCTGGAGCGTAGCGTCGTAATTGGCCAGCGGCTCGCCTAGCCCCATGAAGACGACATTGGTGAGTCCCCTGCACTCGCCGGCGGCGAGCGGTTGTCGATTCGCTTCATTTGTTGAAGGTATCGGGGTGTGGTTCGAATGCTGAAACTCCGCGCGGGCCAGAGCCCCTGGCGACGCGGGGTTTAAGGGGGCCGAAGCCCCCGGCTCACTTTGGTCGCGGCTCGGAATGGAAAGGCCGGGTTCCGAGATTTGGCGGACGCGCATGGCCTGCTCGACGATCTGTGCCGCCGAAAGATCCCGTTCCAAGCCGTCCAGCCCGCTGGCGCAAAACACGCATCCGACCGGACAGCCGACCTGCGTCGAGATGCACGCTGTGCGGCGATCCTGATCGGGGATGAGCACGCATTCGGTCGTCCCGCCGGTGCCCGGCCCATGCGTGTCCGGCCAGCGAAGCAACAGCTTGATTGTTCCGTCGGCGGACTCCTGTCGCCGCACGATCGTGGACTGATAGATCGGCCCAAATTCCGCAAGCCTGATTCGCAGGGCCTTGGGCAGATTGGTCATCTGCTCGTACTCGTCTGCGCCTTCGATATAGACCCAGCGGAGCAGTTGATCCACGCGATAGGCCGGTTCGGCCCATTCGGCGAACAGGGCGCGGAGTGCATCGCGGGTCAGGCCGAAGAGCCCGCCGTGCGTTGCCGCGGCGTCAGTCTGTTCGAGGCGGCGGATCATGGAAGGAACTCGGGGCGCATCCAATAGTCGGCCATCTACCGCGACTGTTCTAGTGGTCCGACAAGCCGAAACTTGAGGGTGCGAATAACCGCCTAACGGTCGCGGCTCGGATCAGACAACCGCGACCCGCGATATTGGGCATGTCGTCCCACTAGTTCTGCGGCACGGTCTGGCTGGTCGCGGAAATCTGGAATGTCCCAGGGCCGAACGTAAAGCGGCAAATCGTCGCCGGAACGGTTTCTGTAAAGTAGGCCCGCTTCTGGCCGCCGACCGTACCGAACCGGACCTGGAAGGCTTGGGCAGCGCCCAGGAAATTTCCGTTGACCACCCACGCGCCTTCCTGATACATGGAATCGTCGGTGATGCGCACG
>JBGTDB010000488.1:0-3184 GCA_041748515.1 Phycisphaerae bacterium | reverse complement strand
TGATGAAAAATGTCCGCAGCTCCTGAACAACTTCTCGATCAGTACCTGGACGGTCTCCTGACCTCCGAACAGCGCGAGGCCTTTAAGCAGACCGTCGCGTCCGACTCGGCGCTCCGGACTCAGGTCGAACTACAATCAATGATGGACGCTACGATTCGTTCAATCTTTGCTCCTCCCGAATCGAACGCGCTGGGGGTTTTCTCCAAAGCCCATTCAGAACACAACGGGAGAGCACCCGACCAAGCCCCCATTCCGATTATTAGGCCATCCAAACAAACGGGACGACGCCAATTCCTCATGGCGGCCGCAGCCGTTGCCATTGCCGTAACCGCTACCTGGCGAACATACACTTTCCTCAATCCCCCAAAGGTTTTCGACGCTTATGGTCCGCAGCCCTGGCGCAGCCTTGAAACGGTGTACCAGGACAAAATCGCCGAGGGATTTGTCGTCGATTGGGAGTGCAAGGACGACGAGGAGTTTGCCCGTACTTTCAAACGGCGATTTGGACAGCCATTGCTGCTGACCGCCACGCTTCCCCGCAACGTCGTGTCGTTGGGGCTGGGCTACTGCAATTCTATTTCCCCGAACACCGTCTACCTGCTTTCCAGGGTCGACGGCAAGGAAGTCGTGGTCTTCATCGACGAGTTGGCCAGAGACTCCAAACTCCCTGCGCCAAAGAGCCATTCGCTAAACGTCTTCCGCCGCGAATTGGGCAAACTGGTCCTTTACGAGTTCACACCCCATCTTGAACCGCACATGCTTTCCCTGTTTTTCAATCCCGACGACCGCTGAGCGGAAGCCCGCGAAGCCGATCCGGGAACTGGCCAGCCGCCAAAACGATCTGACCGCCATCCTGCAATGGGCCGTCCCTCAAGGACATAGTCCTGAAGGCGGGTTCGGGCCGTGCGCAGACCTCGGATGCGGGGGGGGAAAACGGTTTTTTTCTCGACCTCCAACGCCGCCGGATCCATGTGTGGGCAAACGACCGCTTCCGATTCTGGAGAGTCCGTAGCCAATTCTCATCGAAGAAAAGAGCGGGAGGAATCACCATGAAGGAAAACGTCGGGATACAGGCCGTTGTCGCGGCGGCATTGATCATATTATCAGCTCAGACAACAGCGCAGGCCACTTTTCACCTGATGCAGATCCAGCAGGTCATTGGCGGCGTTAACGGGGATACGACCGCCCAGGCGATCCAGTTGCGCTTTCGATCCGCGGGACAACACCTTGTGTCACCGGCGAGAATGCGGGCATGGGACGCGGCCGGGCTGAATCCGGTTGTTGTTGTAGACTTTACGACAAATCTTCCGGCCGCGGGCTCCGCGACCGGCGCGCGAATACTGATTCAGAGCCCCAATTTCGCCTTCTACACGAGCCCCTCGCCCACGCCGAATTACACGATGTCGAACCTGATCCCCGCTTCTTATCTTGCGGCCGGGAGCCTGACGTTTGAAACCGACGGCGGATTCGTCTATTGGCGCTTGAGCTGGGGCGGCGCAAGTTACACCGGACCGAACAACGGCGCGTTCGACAACGACGCGAATGGCGATTACGGCCCGCCATATCCAGATCCTTTGCCTTCCGGCTCGTTGCAGGCTTTGCTGTTCCAAGGCGCCGCAAGCGCCCAAAGCACAACCAACGCCGCCGACTATGCACTCACCGCCGGGGCCGCGGTGTTCACCAACTATGCGGGCCAGAGCTTCACCGTCTCCGAACCGGAGCCCACGGGGGCGTGCTGCGACGATGATACGGGGGGCTGCTTCGAGAACGAAACGGAATCGGACTGCCTGATGAGCGGATTCCGATACGGCGGCGACGGCTCCACCTGTGAGACGATCAATCCGCCCTGCACAGGGCCGACCGGGGCGTGCTGCGACGACGACAGTGCGGTTTGCATGGACGATCGGACGGAATCGGCCTGTCTCGGCGATGGGTTTCGCTATGGCGGCGATGAATCTACGTGCCTCAACATTAACCCCGCCTGCACCGGCCCCACCGGGGCCTGCTGCGATGAGCTGTCCGGCACGTGCGAAGATGATGTGACGCTCGCGGAGTGCAACGTACAAGAGAGTCGATTTGGAGGACCGGGATCAACCTGTGGCAATATCAACCCGCCGTGCGAAGAAGTTCGAATTCGGATCGTCCTGGAGCCGGTGGGAATCGGCGGCGCCCTGGCCCGCGCGGACGGAACGGTCGCGACTTCGGGCACACCGTTGGCGTCGCCAGTCCACGTCACTCATGCAGGGGACAACTCCGGTCGCCTCTTTGTTGTCGATCAGATTGGAACCATTCGCGTCATCGATGCCAACGACGAGCTACTCCCCACGCCGTTCCTGGACATCAGCGCCAAGCTCCCGACGTTGGGTACGCAGTTCGACGAACGAGGACTCCTCGGTCTGGTCTTCCATCCCGACTATCACCTCAACGGAAGATTCTACGTTCGATACAGCGCTCCGCGCAGCAGCACCGGCAGCGAGCCCTGCGATTCCGGATTCAACGCCGGATGTCACAAGGAAGTGCTCGCGGAATACATGGTCCTGGGCGATCCGGAAACCAGCAATATCGCCGATCCGGATTCCGAACGCATTCTGTTCGAGGTGGATGAACCGCAATTTAACCACAATGCGGGCTCGGTTGAGTTTGGCCCCGACGGTTACCTTTATTTCTCGCTCGGCGACGGCGGCGGGGCGCACGACGGACTGGCCGACATGCCGCCCTCGCACGGCCCGGACGGCAACGGCCAGAACATCGAGACCGCTCTTGGCTCGCTCCTGCGCATAGACGTGGATTCGCCGGCACCGATGGGCGCTGAGTACGTCGTACCGGAAGACAATCCCTTCGCCACCGAGTGCCCCATGGGATTCCCCGATTGCGTTCCGGAGATTTACGCCTACGGTCTGCGAAATCCTTACCGATTCTCGTTTGACGACGGGCCCGGGGGGGACGGCTCGCTATACCTGGCCGACGTCGGGCAAGCCCTGTACGAAGAGGTCAACATCGTCGAACTTGGCGGAAATTATGGGTGGGTGATCCGCGAAGGGTTCGAGTGCTTCGATCCATTCGATCCGGGAAATCCACCCATAAGCTGCGACACGACCGGCCCGCTCGGTGAGCCGCTTTTGGATCCCGTCAGCGTGTATACCCATGCGGAGGGCGGGACGGCCATTCTCGGCGGATACGTCTA
>JBGTDB010000487.1:0-4018 GCA_041748515.1 Phycisphaerae bacterium | reverse complement strand
GCCACGCGGTTAACTGTGTGTCAGTCAGAACCAATTCGAACGGCACTCCGGCCACGAGCCGATCGCCGAATTCGTCGGCCACAGTCGCCGTGTCGCGCCGTACTTCTCTCAGAACGGCCTCGTCGAGAACGACCGGTCGATACCATGCCGGTTTTCGTTGAACGAGCATCCAGAGGACAATGATTGCCAGAACGGAGGCGGAGGCGCTGACCAGTGCGATTCGGCGCAACCAGACGCGCATCGATCGGCGCGTACCGCCCGCGTTAGACCGGCCTTTCCGGAGGGCATCGCCCGATTCAATCCGGCTTCGGTCACTGGCGCTCATTCCCTTCACTCCGCCGGTGGGCGAGGGCCGTACTTGAACGGCCTTTCCGACCGGCATTGCCTGTTTAGAGCCGGCTCTGTCCGGACTGATTCGTTTGACCCCCCGCGCCGGCACAACGTACAATGAACGTCGCCACGGGGGAAGAACGGCCCAATCCCGATCACCGACAAGCAAGGACCACGCATTGTTCACGCGTACCACCGGTTTTCTGATCATTCCGGCCTGGCTGGCGGCGATGTCCTGGCTCGTGGTCCACGACGTATGGCCGACGCTTGCGGCACTCCCGGCTCCGCCGCTGGCGGTGACCGAATGGCTCAAGACGGACGGACTTCGCTCACGCTATCTCATCCTGGACGAATTCGGCCCCATCGGCACCGTCTGGTCTGAGTATTTCATCGATGAGGACGCCGTGCGACGAGAAGACCTGATCTGGGTCGACCGGCTTGCCGCCGTCGAAAAAATGGCCGCGCAGTTTACCCCGTTGCGGCTGAACGTGTCGTCCACCTACACCGGCGAAGGCGAGCTTGACGAACTGACCATTCGCGCGGAAAACCGCGTAGCGGAAATGCGGCTTCACGGCGAGCGGTTTCACGCCGATTTCTCGTTTGTATTCGAGAGCGGGCCGGTTGAGCGGGCCTTCAAGGTGCCGCTGACCGAGGGGCGGATGATCTCGGGAGCGCTGCATCCATTCGGGGCCATGACCAACCTTCGCGTCGGGCAGAGATTTCGTATGCAGGTGGTGAATCCGCTGGCCTCGCTGACCGGTTTTGGAAGTCGCTTCATGCCCATGGTGGTCGAGGTCACCGGGGAAGAGCGGATCACCACGCCCGATGGCGACTGGAATTGCCTGATTGTCGAGTCGCAGCGGGCCCGCGCCTGGATCGACGCCAACGGAGCGGTCATCATTCAGGAAATCGACCTGCCCATCCTTGGAAAACTGCGCATCGTGCGCCAGGGCAGTTTCGACGACGAGGGCCGAATTCGAACGAGAGGCACTTTCCTCCGAAGGCCATGAACGAAACCGGCGATTCCAGCACCAAGACTCCAGACCAACAGGCCGCCGCCGAGACAGCGTCGCCCCCGACCGTCGAACCGGCCATTGTTCTTTCAGGGGTCAGCAAAAGCTACGGCCGCCACGTTGCGGTGCGAAACCTATCTCTAACGATCGGCCGCGGCGAGCTGTTCGCCTTTCTGGGCCCCAACGGGGCCGGCAAGACGACGACGATCAAAATGATTGTCGGGCTTTTGCACCCCGACATGGGCTACGTCGAGGTTTGCGGCCACGCCATCAGCGCCAACGGACTGGCCGCCAAAGCCAGCCTGGCCTACGTACCCGACCAGCCGTTCTTGTACGAGAAACTGACCGGGCGCGAGTTCCTCTATTTCGTCGCCGAGATGTACGACCTTTCCGCCGCCCGCCGCGACGAGGCCCTTGCTCGACTGATCCCCCGGCTGGACATCGGCGAGTTTCTCGATCATCTCACCGAGACCTACAGCCACGGCATGCGGCAGAAAGTCGTGCTGGCCGCGGCCATGCTGCACGATCCGGCAGTACTCGTAATCGATGAGCCGATGGTCGGGCTCGACCCGCGATCCGTCCGCGCCGTGCGAAATCTCTTCCAGGAACACACCCGCACCGGCGGCACCGTCTTTATGAGCACTCACACCCTCGACATCGCCGAGGCCCTCGCCGATCGCATCGGCATCATTCACAAAGGCGAACTGATCTCCGTGGGCACACTCAAGGATCTCCGAAAGACCGCTCAGCGACAGCACTCCCTCGAAGAAATCTTTCTGCAATTAACCGAAGCGACAGACGAGTGACACAGGTTTGCGGGTTCGGCCTGAATTGTCCCAGTCAACTTTATACGCAGTCCGTAGATCGTGGATCAGGGGCGTCGACGAACGGCCTGCCGAACGCGCGCTTTAAGCCGGCGTGACGGCCAGACGATGGAGCGAGCGGTCAAGTTCGCGGTGTTCAATGAGGGATTGCAGTCGCATGACCCGGCGATAGCGCTCGCCGCGCCAGACGCCGGGGGATAGCCCGGCCGAGGTCAGCGCGTCGCGTAGTTGCCGGATGCCCTGGTCGAGCGTCCAACGGGGGGCAAAACCGGGGATGGCCCGGTTGATCTTGGCACCGTCCACGCGGTAGCTGCGGCGATCGAAGACGCCCGGCCGATCGGCGCGAACGCTTCCCGGGACGAGTTCGGTAACCAGGTCGGCTAGCTCGACGATGCGGGTATTCTGATCAGCACACGCAAGGTTGAACACCTGACTGGCGACGGCATCGTCCGGGGCCGTCAGCACGGCCGCATAGGCCCGGCAGACGTCTTCGACGTGCATGAAAGGCCGCAACGCCCGTCCCTCGGTCTGCATGTCGATGCGGCCGCGACAAACGGCGGAGGCCACGAAGTCGTTGACTACGGTATCCAATCGCAACTGCGGCGAAACGCCGTACACGGTCGGATTTCGTAGAAAGACAGGCGTAAAGGAAGAATCGGCCAGTCGGGCAAGGTTTTGCTCACATTCGAGTTTGCACCGGGCGTAAGCAGTGAGTGGATTCGTGGGGCTGTTTTCGTCCTGAAGGGCGCCTGGATTTCGGCCGTAAACGGCACAGCTTGAGGCGAAGAGAAATCGCGGCACCTGGGCCTGTTTGCAGCACTCCGCCAGGCGGAGCGTCCCGTGCAAATTCACCTGTTCGACTATTCCCGGATCGATTTCGCGTCCGAAGGACTCGGGAAGGGCCGCAAGATGGACCACCGCGTCAAACGAAAGCAGGTCGGTGAATTCGATGTCGCGAAGGTCCGTTTCAAAAGAAGCGGTATCGTCGCTGGTTCGTCCGAAGGAGCAGTCGCCGTACAGGTCGCAATCGAGCCCAACAACCTCAAACCGGGCGTGGCGCAGCAGGTTGACCATCACTGCACCGATGTACCCTCGATGTCCCGTAACCAGAACCCGCACGGCAGCCTCCGTGGCAACGATCTCCCGCCCCGGACGCGGCCACGCTGCGTCGCGTCCCAGATGGGCCGGTGCTGATCTATCGGTAACCGGCCGCGGTAGCCTGTACCAGCATTCCGGGGGCAGATCCGAGGACTCTGTGAGATGCGGATACTAGAGCTGAAATGCGGTTGTGGAGGGCGAATGATCCCAACAACATCCCTCTGGCAGCAATGACCCGCGCCGGCGATTTCGCTGTTGGACGACGCTTCAGATCAGAAACCGTGCAGGATATACGGGTTGGTCCGGCGTTCGTGACCGATGGAGGTTTCGGGTCCATGCCCGGAGAGAACCCGAGTATCGTCAGGGAGGCTCATCAGATGAGTGCGAATGTTGCGCAGAAGCGCCGGTCCGTTGCTGTTGGGAAAATCCACCCGCCCCACGCTGCCGGCGAAGAGGGCATCGCCGACGAAAGCGATGCCCAAATCGGCACAGTAGAAGGTCCGTCCGCCGGGTGAATGACCCGAAGTATCAAGCACATCCCAAGTAGTTCCGTCGAGTTCCAAATTGGAGCCATGGGGGAGATCGATAGGATCGGTGACGTCTGTGCGAAGCTCCTGCCCGACCAGGGCCGACAGATTGGCCCGCGGATCGGTCAGCGCCGCCCACTCTTCCCGGGCCAGGTAAACCGGAAGCTGCCCGAGCGCCTCACGAACCTCATCGATTCCAGCGATGTGATCGGGGTGGGCATGGGTC
>JBGTDB010000486.1:0-4656 GCA_041748515.1 Phycisphaerae bacterium | reverse complement strand
CGAAGATCGATTCGGAACGCCACGTCGGCCGAAAGCGGGAATTCGGCGAACAGCATCTGCGGGTCTTCCGTGGACGGGACCAGGGGAACAAAAGACTCATCTTCAAACCGCAAGCCCACCTCTCTGGAGGTGACGACCTTTGTCTCAGGCTCTGCGATATTCCCGGAAGCCACGGAATTCTCGGTCGCGAGGACCGGTTTGCTCGCTCGAACGCCGACGGCAACACGACTGCCGATGGTGGCCGCAAGAGGGCCGACTGCAAGATCCGCCACGCGCACGCGGGCATTCCGGGCATAGCTCGGGGGGGACACCGTGGCGATCGCCTCGACGACCTCCGGTCGCTGGACTACGCGAATGGTCGCCGGGCGGTTTCGAGTAGTGTCGTCTCCGGCCTCGAACCAGTACTGGAGATCCTCCGTCACGGCGTCGAGCGTGGCGAAGAATTCGCCCTCGGCATCTCGCTTCAAGGCGACGAGCTGTTTGTTACCTCCGGGCGATCGCAAATGAACGACCCCGCGCAAGGAGTCCCGGAGTCCTCGTTCGACACGCATGGAGACCGTAGCCGATTCACCCAGTGGCACTATCAAATCGTCGGTTGCCGGGACGATCTGCACCCTTCGCGGCCATTCCACCGAGCCCAGGGGAGAAGCGTATCTTTGTATTCCCGTGCGAAGCCATTGAGGCGCGAGGATGAAGAGAGCGATCAGGACCACCATGCTCACCCCGAAGATGCTGCCGCGGGCTGCGACCGGCCCCGCTGAAAGCGCCGACTCAAGCTGCACGTCGCGCATCCTCCGCTCGGTGCCTGCTATGACTTCGCGAACGAGTTCTTCTGAAGCTCCGTCGACGGGCGTCGCTCGCCCTGGTGCGGCTTCGTCTATGGAAATCGCCCGCTTATGCTCGGCATTGCCGGCTCGCTCCAGGAAGTTGACGCTGCTGACTAGCCGGTCGCGAAGCGGGTCGAAATGTCGCTCCAATTGAGCGGCGATATCGTTATAACTCAATCTTGCGCCTAGCGGCTGCATGATCCAGTAATAGGTGGCCGCGAAGAAACCAAGGACAAAGAGAATTCCGCCAAAAATGCGCAGCGCTGGTGGAAGCCAGAGAAACCAGTCCAATGTGATGACCGTCAGCAACGCGATCGCACCGCCTCCGAACACGGCGAACACGCCGTAGGCCACCAGCCTACGACGGACGATACGCCGAAGGGCGGACAATCTTGCGATCAGTTCGTGCGATTCCATCTTCGGTCCAGGACGCTGTTACAACAGCCCAAAGGCCTTTCGCATCAGCCACTCCGTTGAAATCATAAGAACGAAAAGGCCGAAAATCAGCTTTGTGTCCCATAACGGCTCGACAACATCGTCGGGAACCTGAAGGCTTCGGTCGGGGATGGCGGCGAAATCCTCCTCCAACCGGTCCAGTTCGATGACCCTGCCGCCGGTCGCCGCGGCCGCGCGCTCCATCGCCGGTCGATCGGCGGCCGGCTGCCGGGCTTCGAGGTTAGGGCGCTCGACACGGAAACGAACCGCTCCTCGCTGGGCTAGCTGGGACAGCTCGGTGCGTTGCCACGGGGCCTCCGCAGGCTCAAGGGCAAATCGTCCCGGTTGCGGTGGAACGGCTGATCCCTCGAATAGATTGGAATCAGGCGAGATTCGCGTCAGCGGCAACCTCGCAAGCAGCGTACGGGATCCTCTAGCCGTACCTGAGGGGCGATCCGACGAGGGGGGTGTTGGGGTTGACATGGTCGCCGTCATGTCATCTTCCTGAAACAAGGCGACGTCGAAGGACTCCGGATGGTCTCGCAGCGCCTGGGCGTCGAACACCTCGGCCTGAACGTGAACCGCGGACCCGTAAGGATACGTTCGCCGATCGGTGCGCACGATGAACTTGCGATCCAGAAGCATTCTGGCGGGCCGCATCAACTCTCGGCCGACCTGCACCCAGAAACTGTCGTGAAGCAATGCGCCGGTGTGGCGACGCCACCGCCAGGTGTCGTCGGATGCCTGGAAGAAGAGCTTACCCGCGCCATATTGCCCCAGTACGAAAAGGGGCATGCCGCCCGGGCCGCGAGGATTCAAGAGGGTTGGATGCTCGGCCAGGACCGTGGCCCCGGCCTTGGGACCAAGCGTACGGGCGATCCAATACAGATCGGGAAGCGCATCAATTAGTTTTTCGTTCTCGGCGACCGTAGGCGACCGTAGGCGCGAATCGGAACAAACGGCTGCTATATCCGTCGCGCGTAAGTCGGACGGGGAATCCGGTGGTCAACGCGGCGTCCCTTGCTCGGCCGACCTCGGTCGAGGCCGGGTCGATGACCACAGGGATGAGTCGCTCAAGCGGCGTGCCGACGAAGCGATGGGGCGTGGCCCGCTCGCCGGCGATCAGGCCGAAGCCTCCGCCTTCGTTGGCCACGAAATCGAGCATCATCAGCATTTGTGCCTGACTGATCCACCCGCCACGAGGATCGACGTCGCCGAACAGGATGACGTCGTACCGGTTGAGTTCCTCCGGCGTGTCGGGGAACCGACGAATGGGTATTGTTCCCTCCTGAACGAATTGCTCGTCTGCCTCGAGCAGAAGCACGCTGACATCCACCGATTTTTCACGGAGCAGTGCGTTTTTGAGATAGCGGTATTCGTAACGGGGATACGCTTCGACATAGAGGATGCGTACGCGATCGTCTGTGACCGTGACGTCGATTCGATCGGCGTTGTTATCGAGCAACCGCTCGTGCGGAAGCGGAACTGCCTCAACGCGGAAAGGAATGTTTCCGGTTCGCGTCGGCCGGGTGCGAAGCTCGACCCGGATTGGGCCTGCGTCCGGGGCAATGGTCACGCTTTCCCGGGCCACGACCTCGCCGTCCGGAGCCTGTGAAATGTCGAGCAGTTTCAGCTCAACCGTTGCATTGGTCGAAAGCCCGTGCGCGATTACCTGGGCTTCGATCGTTATGATGTCGTGCAGAAACGCCGATTGTGCGGCACGCAGCGGACCGACTTCGACATCAATGGGCGAAACCTGGGAACCGACCGGCACGGCATGGATCGGAATCTGACGGCCCGCGGCAAGTTCCGCGGCGTCGCGCAGGTCGATGCCTTTGGTGGCCCTGCCGTCGCCGACAAGAACAATCGCCGCCAGGCGGCGTCCCTCCGATCGCTCCAGCACGCGCGAAATGGCCCCGGCAATGTCAGTCGCAAACCCGTCAGGCCGAAGCTGACTGACGACATCGACAATCGTGGAAACCGCTGAGTCGTCGCTTGCAAAGGCCAGCGGCTCTACCGCGTTTGAAAATCCGACAACCTGGACGCCGTTTCGCGAGAGAAGGCTGCGAATTGGCCCGGCGTCATCCCGAGTCAGGGCGGCCTGGAGTAGTTCGAGCCGTGAATGATTCGCCAGTTCGCCCGGATCAAGGCCGGCCCCCCTGGCCACGGCTCGGGCCGGATCATGCTCGATCTCATCGACATAGTTGTCGCGCGTCGCCATGCTGGCTGATGCGTCGATCAGCAGGGCGACAAACGACGGTTCGACGCGGTTCTGCTGAAGAACGAGCGTCGGCTTGCAGAATGCCGCCAGGGCGATGGCAAACAGCGCCAAGCGGACCGTGCAAAGCGCGATTCTTCGCGGTCGCGTGGTGCGCTCGCGGCGGTAGATCCAGGCGATAAGTACGGTCCCCGCCACAGCGATCGTAAAGACCAGCCATGCGGGCGCGTCTTGGTTCCATTGGAGCGACAACGGCGAATCGCTTCCGAGGCGTATGTTCTGAAGGCCCAATAGCCATTCCAGAAATCCGGTCACGCGGGCCCTCCACCGGCGTAGCCGGGGTTAAGGGGGCTTTGCCCCACGGCGTAGCCGGGTTTAGTCGGACTGGGGCCGCGCCAGGCGGCGAATCGGTTCGCTAGCCAGAGCTCGATTAGCAGTAGTAGCATGGCGGCATAGAGAGCGAACGCACCGAGCTCCGCCGCGCTGGCCGTTCGAATGCCGGTCTCGGCGACCCGTTCCGCTTCGATCCAGTGGACCGGATGCGCAAACTGCGCGTCCAGCCCTTCGGATCCCGCCACGGTGAGATCGAACTCAATCGGATCGGGGTTAATGGCAAACCGACGCGCCTCGATGCCAATCATCATGGTCAGTACTCCGGAATCCCGCGCGGGCCCAGCCCGAAGCGAAAGGCCGTTCTCTGACGGGGAAATTTCCGGTTCCATTGCACCACCGTCGGGCCCGACGACTCGAAGTTCCATCGCGCTTTGGACCGCGTCGAGCCGCTCGGTCGCGGTCTGCCCGACGAGTAGATTGCGCCCGGCGTCGCGCCCCGCGGTAAGGAATGCGACGGTGCTGAGCATCAAAGATACGTAGTCGCCCTTTGCGGGCAGGTTGGTCCAATCCATATTGGCCGTCGTGGTGAAGAAAACAACGCGGCCCTTGCCCTGATTCGATGTAACGACCGCCGGGTCGCCGTTTTCGTAACGTAAGGCAACTCTCGAACGGATCGGGTCGGCTTCGAATGGGACGTATTGGCGGACAAATGCAGTGAACAGGCCGCTGGCCGGCTGATCGCGAAACTCGGCAACCAGTGGATGGGTTAGATCGGCTGCGCTGAACCGCAATGCGCCCCAATCATCCGATCCGGCCATCGATGGGGCGGTTTGTCCACGCTCC
>JBGTDB010000485.1:0-6452 GCA_041748515.1 Phycisphaerae bacterium | reverse complement strand
ACGACCTGATCGACGCCGTGCGCCTCGAAGGGAAAGTGCTTCTGGACGGTCAGGACATCTATGCGAGTAACGTCGACGTGCCGGAGCTTCGTCGGCGCGTGGGCATGGTGTTTCAGAAACCCCATCCGTTTCCCAAGTCCATCTAGGAGAACGTCGCCTACGGCCTGCGACTTCAGGGCGTGCGAAATCGGGCCACGCTGGACGACGTCGTCGAGCGTTCGCTGCGAAAGGCGGCGCTGTGGGACGAGGTGAAGGAGCGTCTGAAGGCTCCGGCTTTTTCCCTTTCAGGCGGGCAACAGCAGCGACTGGTCATTGCGCGGGCCATCGCGATCGACCCGGAAGTCATCCTGCTGGACGAGCCCTGTTCGGCGCTCGATCCCATCGCCACCGCCAAGATCGAAGACCTGATGGCCGAGCTGAAGTCTTCCTACACGCTGGTCATTGTGACGCACAACATGCAACAGGCCGCCCGTGTCTCAGACCTGACCGCCTTCATGCTCATGGGCGAACTGGTTGAAGTCGATAAGACCAACAGGATTTTCACCAAGCCTGGCGACCGGCGCACACAGGACTATATCACCGGCCGATTCGGATAAGGATGCATGACTGCCCACTTTGTTCATCAACTTGACGATCTTCGTCGGCGCTCGTTGCGCATGGCCAGCCTGGTCGAGGACATCCTGCACGAGGCGTGCGACGCCATGATTCGCTCGGACCAAGCCTTGGCCCAGCGTGTCGTCGATCGCGATCAGGATGTGGATTCCGAGGAGGTCGCAGTCGAGGCCGAGGTCATTCGGCTGCTCGCCCTGTATCAGCCCGTCGGCTCGGATCTGCGGATGCTCTGCACTGTGCTCAAGGTCAACAACGACCTGGAGCGCATCGCCGATTGCGCCGTGAATGTCGCCGAACGGGCTCGCCATGTGGACGTGCGAGAACTCGGTTCGATGTTCGCAGACCTCGAGCAGATGGCCCCAATCGTCATTCGTATGCTGCGAAACGCCGTGAAGGCCTACGGGGCCAATTCGGTGGACGACGCCCAGCGCGTCTTCATCGACGAAGAAGCCGCCGACGCCCTCTACGGGCAGGTCATCCGCAAAGTCGTATCGGCCACCGCTTCCTCACCGGAGGAAATGGCCGCCTATCTCGATTTGATTTCGGTTGCCAAGAACCTGGAACGGATCGCCGACCACGCGACCAACGTCGCCGAGGACGTCGTCTTCGTCTGCACCGGCGAAATCGTCCGCCACCGCCCGCGATAAGCGAGTTCGCTGGATCCCTTGCGTTAGTGAATTACGAGGTCAAAGGGCATCATGATAATCACGCCCTCCTGCCGGATCAGATCGAGACGCTTGATTGCCTGAAACGCCGCCTTGGCCCGCACGGGATCAATCAGGAAAACTGAGTGCAGGAGCGTTCGGACCGACGGATGATCCGCGAATGGTGCCGAAACAACCTCGGCCCCCATGTACCGGTCATCGTCCGATTTGGGCATGAACATGTCGAAGAACGACGGCGGTTCGGGAATAACCCGGATTTCGTAGTTGCTTACGCCAGCCCGTTGCGCCGCGAATTGAATGGCATCCTCCAATCCGCCAAGTCGATCGACCAATCCCAGTTCAAGCGCCTGCGTGCCCGTGAAGACGCGACCCCCGGCGACCTTGTCAATCGGCTTGGTCAGCTTGTCGCCGCGGTGTTTTTCCACGTGGTTCTTGAAAGTCTCGTAGATTTCGCCCATGTAGCCGCGCATCTTCGCCCGTTCGGCATCGTTCCACGGCTCGGCCGAACTCATGATGCCCGCCATTCGCCCGCGTTCGTTTGCGTGCCAGTTGATGCCAAGCTTCTCCCACATGCCGGTTGTGACCAGCTTGCCGCCTATGACGCCGATCGAGGCGGTGATTGTCGTCGGTTCGGCGTAAATCGCCTCGGCGGCGCAGGAGACGTAATATCCCCCGCTTCCGGCCACGTTGCCCATCGAAACGATGAGCGGCTTTTTCTTCGAGACGCGCATGGTGCCGTCAAGAATGATCTCCGACGCCAGAGCCGATCCGCCGGGCGAATCGACGCGCAGGACCACGGCCCGCACGTTCGGTTCGTCGGCCGCCCTGTCCAGCGCGCGACGAATCGTCGTGCTGAACGCCCCACCGGCTCCGCCGAACGGGGACGGCTCGGCCGTTCCGGTCTGGATCGCGCCATCGACGTAGACGATGGCGACGGTCGGATTGCTGAATTGTTTCGGCGTGGGATTCAGAAGCTGCATGAGGAACGCGAACATGGCGAAGGGATCGTCGGGCGTTTTCAGCCCACTCGATTCCCCGTAGTTCATGATAATCGAAATGTCGCTGCCGTATCGCTTCTTAAGGTCGGAGACAAAGTCCTGTCGGTGCTGAACCGAGTCAATCAATCCGGCCTTCAGTGCCGCTTCCGCCGTATACGGCCCCTGATCGATCCATTCGCGGACCTTGCCCACCGTCGTGCTGCGACCATCGGCGATGCGCTTGACCAGGGCGTTGAACAATCCGTCCATCAGCCAGTCCGTCATCTCGCGTGATTCCTTGGACGGTTCCGTGCGCAAAATGATTTCGGCGGCGGACTTGTAATCTTCGAACTGCTCGAAGTCGGGGGTGACGCCGATCTTGTCCAGCAACCCACGGAGATAAGGGGTCTCGCCGTAAAGACCGGTCAGCCAGATTTCGCCCGTCGGCACCAGGCTGATGTGCGACGCTCCGGTGGCCGTCGTGTAGGCCAACATGCTGAGCGAGTCGGCATGGATGTACACCGGCTTGTCCACCGCGGCGAACCGCCGCAACGCCTCATGGACCTCCTCAAGCTGCGCCGGACCCATGGAGGCCGATTGCAGATCGACCACCACGGCCACGACGTTTCGATCGATCCGGGCTTCTTTGAATCGTTCGACCAGCGATTTTAGCGACAGGGGCGGTTCGCCTCCAAAAAGCGGCGGCATATCCATCGGCGTTTCGGCCATTGGCCCTTTGATGCTGAAGTGAGCGATCTGCCGCTTGGGCTCGGTTGTACCGCTTCCCGTTATCGCCTCGCGCCCGCGTTTCCAAAGATCATCCCATTGCCCGTAAACTGTCGGTGCCGCCATGATTACGGCCATCGCGCTTATCAACACTCGGCTTCGCATCGTTCGCATAAGATTCCTCCCCGGGAGTCTTGGCCCGGTTCAATGACTAGCTGGATCAACCCTTCGATCCTGCTTTCCAGCCTTGCAGAACCAGCACGGATCCGCCACGCAGGTTAACTAACCTGACTATTCTCTTGGCCCAAAGAGTTATTGTCATCCGCTTGAACGGAATCAGACCAATGGCGACAATTCGTTACAAGGGGAGACTTTCAGTCATTTCCCGGTCAGTCAAACCAGTTCAAGAGAAGCGAATGGCCCGAAGTTGGCTATTCACGCCGTGTTTCAATTATTTCTCGGCGAATTCCCCGTAGGCGTCCCAGTTTTTGAGCAATGTTTCAGCAGCGAAAGGTTCCGTGTGAGTTCGGCAGGCTCCCTGCCTGCGGCATCCTGGACTCTTCATTTTGCATGATTCGATATTGGATCTGCTAATCCAGCCATTGCTTCTTGTCCTTCAGCTTCATCGGCACGTATTCCTGGGTCAGATACTCGAGGTCTTTCGAGATCATTGCTTCGACCTCCATCTTGAAGCCGTTGGCCAGCATCTTCTTGAACTCCCGTTGCCAGTCCTTCTTCTTGGCGAACCAGGGGTAGGCGGCGATCTGCTTGGCCCGCTTGATGTCCGTGGCGTCGAGCTCGATCTTAACGTCGTCGCTCATGTCGCATCGCTCGTAATCGAAGCTCGACACGCCAATGAACTTCGCATCCGGCACGGCCATCCGCCGCGACTCATAGGCCAGGTTGATCGAACCGTGCTTGATGACCGAATAAATGTAGTACCCCCACGGATCGTTATCGAGTAATACGAAGACAGGCAGCTTCAACTCGTCGTGCATCCGCTGGAGCAGCCGGCGCATGCCGCGGGCGGGCTGGCCGCCGCCGTGAGAGATGATGCATGAGTGCTCCGCCCAGAACCGGTCCTCGTGAAACCGCCGCCAGACCGTGTCCTTTTCGACGTGGAGGATGAACTTGGCGTTGCACTTTTTGAATTGCACGACGTCCGGCTCAACGATGCTGGGCACAGCGTAGCCGGCGCTGCCCATGGCCGCGCAATCAAGCGTGTTGCCCGCATCGACCAGCGTAATGGGTCCGACCAGGTTGCCCCGGTTGCTGGCAAAGACGTGAAGCTCTTCGCGAAGGGCGTCGATGGCCACCTCGACGTCTTCGATGATCGGGTCCGACTCGGCTTGGTCGTCGAAGGTCTTTTCGTTTGTCCCTTTTATCGTGTGCTTGGAAAGATAGTAAATCTGGCGAATGCTGGCCGTCTTTCCGCGCTCGATCAGCTCCTTGCACTTACTGGCCACCAACAGGGTCTGCATGAAGCGCTTGGCCTGGCCGTAGTTGAAGAAATTCCGCGACTGCTTGGAGTCGCCCATTTCGACGTGGCGGGTTTTTTCGTTGAAAGCCACATTGGATAAAGCCCGGATCGGAATCTTAACGGCCGGGTCCTCCTTCTTGAAGGCCATCTCAGCCACGGCCTTGGCCATGGACTCAAGCTTGCCGCCCGCGGCGCCGTTGCGCTTGGATTTCAACGTTTTCGGATTGGATTTCGCTTTTCTTGCCATGCGGGGATTCTAAGTTCTTAGACCAGGTCGCCCAAGTCTTGACGGGGGCGAAATAAACGCGAATGCAAGGCGAACTCCAGAAATTTGTGCCGTAGAAGCCGGTTAGTGGCGCTCACTTAGGACTAGTGCAACTCATCAAACTTTACACGTCACTTTCCTCGCTTTCGTCGTCATTACGACGATCATCCGAATAATTGCCATTCGGCTCAAGAGGCGGATATAAAGAGAGGGCGATCCCGATATTCAGTTCGCCAGCGAGCCGGAGAAGTTCGGGGGGCAAGTACTCGCCTTGCATGAAGACTCCACCTGTTCCCGCCCGTGACATTATTGCGAAGTCAAGCATGACGTCGTCCACTCCGTGTGCCTTCACGAGCTGGCCTAGCGATTCACGATACCCTGTGAGGAATGCAACGACGTCGGCGATGTCGGCATCGAGGTTGTCCCAAGCATCCTTGTCGCGCGTAATCCATGTGGTGAAACCTGAGTCCTCATGCTCTGGCTTTCCTCGCAGAAAGGGACTCCCACGTTCCCACACTGCGTCTTCTGAAATGGAAAACCGGGCCTCAGAAACAAATTCTCTAACGTCAAAGCATCTTCCACGTGCCACGAGCGAACATGCCATTTCCGGCGCTCCCTCGGTAGAAGTTAAGGCTATGCCGAGTACGTGTGTCGTGGCGGCCGCGAACGTTGTCGGCTCCCCGTGAGCTCGAAACGTTCGAAGTAAGGCCGGTCGGCTTCCTCGATTACCTGGTGGGCTTCGTCGGCCATGTCCTAGCATGAGACACAGCCGGGTAGGTCCGGCACGGAGGTCGAAGAGCCTCCGTCATCCGCTTTTTCAATTACTACGACGTACTCCATGCGCGTCCCCTCCCGGGCAGACATCACTGCAATTCGGCCTGGTTGCGAATTCGATTCAACGTGGCAGGTGGATCGAGTTTTGCTATTATTCTGCCGACCGAGAAGGTCACCGTTCCTCGCTTTTTAGAATGCCGAAACTACTTGGCGCGGTTCTCGGTCCGCTGAACAGCCCGATCGTCCACGTGAGGCGATTCTACAGAATTACAGTGGGTTGTGTCGAGGCAGTTAAGAGGGGCCAGCTCTGGATTCGACCCAATGGCATCTGCTTATTAGCGTTTGTTCGGCTCCATTTAGGATCCTGCCATAAGAAGTGTGTCAAAGAACCGCTTGGCATGGCCCGGAACCGGCCATTTAACGATGATGCTGAACGTATTTGCCGCGTATGGACACGGGTCAATCCCTCGGCTAGGCTTTTGGCGTTCGAGCTTTATCGGCCTGTCGTCGCAACGGGCGCGGCGCGGGCGATTGCTACCTTAGAGATGGGTTCTCACCAAGGTTCGAACCGTTTGTCATGCGAAACCGTGGCCCTGGATCGTGAATTGTTCGATCGCAGGCCTTAACACTTGCGCCGCAGTGTCGGCGTCGTCAACCCTTCTCGGAGTCCCACCCATGGGCAAAAAGCTTTATGTCGGGAATCTCAGTCACAGCGTTACGAATTCGGAGCTCGAGCAGCTTTTTGCCGAGCACGGCACGGTCACGAGTTGCAACGTGATCACGGACATGGCCACCGGGCAAAGCAAAGGCTTTGGCTTTGTCGAGATGGGTACGGACGATGAGGCCAACGCGGCCAAGGAGGCGCTCAACGGTAAGGAATTCGCCGGGCGGGCGCTGAACATTGATGAAGCCCGTCCCAAGCCGGCAGGTGGTGGCGGCCGTGGCGGTTATGG
>JBGTDB010000484.1:0-3500 GCA_041748515.1 Phycisphaerae bacterium | reverse complement strand
CGACATCGAGCGCATCACCGGCCGGGTGGCGCTGGGCCGCTGCTCGCCGCGAGACTTGAGCGCTCTGGGACGCGCCTTGCAGATTCTGCCCGAAATCGCCACGGGATTGACGACGGACTCCGCTTCGATTCTTGAGGAAATTGCGGGCGATCTGCGCGGATTGGACGAGCTCGCTGACCTACTTCAACGCGCCGTTCGAGACGATCCTCCCAACGCCCTCCGCGAAGGCGGCTTTATTGCCGACGGATTCGACGCCGAACTCGATCGTCTGCGGGCCGTTTCGCGCGACGGGCGGCAATGGCTCGCGGACTATCAGCGAAAGGAAATCGACCAGACGGGTATCGCCAATCTCAAAGCCGGGTTCAATCGCGTCTTCGGCTATTACCTCGAGGTGCCAAACAGCTCGCGTGAAAGGGTACCCGCGCATTTCATCCGTAAGCAGACGATCAAAAACGCCGAGCGATACATCACCGAAGAACTCAAGACGTATGAAGAGGAAGTGCTTACCGCCCAGGACCGGGCCAACGAATTGGAATACAACCTCTTCGAGAAAGTGCGACAGCAAGTGGCGACGTGGATCGACAAGTTGATGCGCGCGGCCGACGCCATCGCTCGGCTGGATTGTCTTGCGGGCCTGGCCGAGCTGGCCGTCACGCGGCGATGCGTTCGCCCCGAATTGACCGACGACGGCCGACTGGAGATTGTTGACGGGCGACACCCAGTGCTCGATCTCGCCTTTGGCGATGCCTTTGTGCCCAACGACACGGTGATGAACGGCTCGGACGCCGGCGTGTTTGTCATTACCGGGCCCAATATGGCCGGCAAGAGTACTTACATCCGGCAGGTCGCCCTTCTGACGTTAATGGCCCAGATCGGATCATTTGTCCCGGCCCGGCGAATGGTGTTTTCTTTGGTTGATCGCATTTTCGCCCGTGTCGGCTCTTCCGACGAGATCATGCGCGGGCAGTCCACCTTCATGGTCGAAATGACCGAGGCAGCCAACATCCTCCACAACGCCACGAAGAATTCGCTTGTTATCCTGGACGAGCTAGGCCGGGGTACGAGCACCTTCGACGGGCTTTCGCTGGCCTGGGCCATCACCGAGCACCTTGCCAACAGGGTCGGCTGCAAGACGCTGGTGGCTACGCATTACCACGAGTTGATCGAGCTGGCGTCGCTGCTTCGCAACGTCAGGAACTTTAACGTGGCCGTGCGGGAATATCCTGCCGCCGGTTCCCGGGAGGAAGGAATCGCCTTCCTTCACAAGATTGTCGAGGGCGGGGCAAGTCGAAGCTACGGAATTCAAGTGGCCCGGCTTGCAGGCATTCCTCCGGCCGTTATCCAGCGTAGCCGGGAAGTGCTCGAAGAGCTTGAAAGGGGCTTTGAATGCGAGTCTCGGTCGCCACGCCTATCCGGCCGGAATACGCGCGACGCCGGCCAGCTTTCACTCTTTCGCGAGCCGGGTGAACTACTGCTCGACGAATTGAAAGCCGTTGACGTTGGCGGATTGCCGCCGGAAAGGGCCGCCGAATTGCTTCGCCGCTGGAAGGAGCACTTTAGCTGATTCCGAATTCAGGCGGCATCGTCCGAGCCACGACCCCTTGCAGCGGTTTACCACGTTTGAAAGTGCGCCATGCGGCCGTGATAGGAGTATTGGGCCACCGACGATGAAAGGACCATGATGAAGTACATTCTCGCGCTGCTTGTAGCGCTGGTGTTGAACGCCGCCGCCAATCTCCTTATGAAGATTGGAATGAAATCCGTTGACTCGGCTGGGGGGCTGCTTCGCGACGGTCCCTTTGCGGCCGTTAAGACTATCGTGACCAGCACACCGCTTGTCGTCGGTCTGAGCTGTTTTGCCCTTAATGCCATCTTTTATATGTACGCTTTGCAAAGCAAGTCGCTCAAAATCAGCATCGCCTATCCGATCATGGTCGGCGGCGGGTTTGCTGTGATCGCCCTGACTGCCCGATTTCATCCGGCACTGGCCGAGCGGCTCAACTGGGCACAATTCGCGGGTGTCTGTCTTATATTGATGGGCATCGTGCTTGTTGCTGCCAATATGGACACGCAGCCCACTTGATCGGAGCACTCCGTCAGGTCACCGCAAAGCGAAGTGAACTATGCGCGTCTTGTACAGGCAATTCCGATCGGCCGTTAAGAGTTGGCAGGTCTTGTTCGGTGAAGCCGCCGAGTTCGCCAACGCGGTTCCGTCGGATCGATTGATATCAGTCTCGCATTCAGCGGACAACGGCACAGGCCTCGTTGTTGTCTGGTATTATGGCGAACCGGGCCAGTGCCCAAGATGCGAATTCACGATGACCGACAACCAAACCGTTCGGTGTCCGGAATGCGACGCACCCTTATAACAAAGGTGCCATCGCAAGTGCGGTCACTCATCTGAATCTGAGCTGAGGCAAGTTAGGAGCAATCATGGCGGGAGAGGTCGTCGCAATTGCCCATCGGCCGGTAGATTCGGACCCGATGGTCGAAGCCGTAGAGTGTGAGATCGCGCCCGGACGGGGCATCGTGTCAGAAAACCGCAAGCCCGGAACGCGCGAGATCACATTGATTTCGGCCGAAGCCTGGGAGGAAGTCTGTCGCGAGCTGGGCACTCGACTTCCCTGGTATTCGAGAAGGGCCAACATCCTTGTCCGGGGAATCGACCTGTCTTCGACGATTGGGAGACGCCTGGGGCTCGGCGGCGTCGAATTGCTCATCCACGGCGAAACCAAGCCCTGCGGAATCATGGACCAACAGGCCGCCGGGTTGACAAAGGCTCTCGTGCCCGACTGTCGAGGCGGCGTCTATGGCCAGGTCATCTCCGGTGGGACCATCCGCATCGGAGACCCAGTGGAATTATCTCCACACAATTCCTGAACGCAGGCGACTGACGGCCACAGTCTGCTGCCACGCGCTTATTCGCAAGACCTCAACATTCAGCAGGGTGTGCGAGAAGTTCAAGCGCCTTCCAGTTCGGCACCTGACCCGGTCATATCATAGGCTCGCCGGTCGCGGGCATAATCCAGTTCCGCCTTGGTGAGCTGATAGATGGCCCGTGTGGCCGTCGAGCGATTGAGCGTGTAAAAGTGCAGCCCGGCCACATCGTTTTGGAGCAGGTCGAGGCATTGCTTGGTGGCGTGATACATACCGACGTGGCGGACGGCCTCCGCGTCATCTTCAACGCTTTCAATGCGATGCAGCAGATCAGCGGGAATTCTCGCTCCGCACATCTGGGTGAATCGTTTGATCTGTCCCACGCTCAGGATGGGCATGATGCCCGCGATGATCGGAACGGAAATGCCGGAGCGGACCGCCCGGTCGCGGAATGCAAGAAAATCGGCATTGTCGAAAAAAAGCTGGCTGATCAGGAAATCGACCCCCGCCTCCACCTTGCGGACGAGGTTTTCGAGATCCCGATTTCGGTCGGGGCATTCCGGGTGGGCCTCAGGATAGCAGGCCGCCCCGAGGCACAAGTCACTGTGCCGCTCGCGAATGTA
>JBGTDB010000483.1:0-9135 GCA_041748515.1 Phycisphaerae bacterium | reverse complement strand
GCATGCCAAGGCGAGCGGCACCAGTCGGCCGAAGTACCATGCGTCGCGGCGGCTCCCGCCTCTTTTTGTTCTTGAGTTTCTCCGCGTCACGGCGAATGACGCTAACACGGCGCTTCCGGTCGGTCAATTAAACCGTGCGGGAAGAAACGTCGTGCTAACATGGCGGCGCTGGAATGCCATTTGGAGCACCATCTGCAAGCCTGGTGGCATGGGCGAAAATCCGCAGGGATGTCCGTGGACTGGCGCTTGCGGCGCGGAACAAGCGAACATCGCTGTTATAATAGTGATTCTTCATGCAAAACTGGCGGCTTGCAACTCTCGGCCGTATGATGAACGTTGGTCACCATGCAGAGCACGGATACTCCGGTTGAGGTCGTCGTCTTGGGCAGTGGTACGTCGCACGGCGTGCCCATGATTGGTTGCGACTGCCCCGTCTGCACGTCCGACGATCCGAAGGACCGACGCACGCGCCCCAGCATTTTCGTGAAACACGGCCGGGCGCGGATTCTCGTCGATACGTCTCCCGAACTTCGTCTTCAGTGCCTTACACACGGCATCGTTTCCGTGGACGCCGTCGTGTTCACCCATCACCACGCCGACCATGTCGCCGGGCTGGACGATCTGCGCCGCTTTAATTGGATCATGAAGCGACCGATGCCGTGCTATGGCACGGAGCGCACGTTGGCCGCCCTGCGGCGGATGTTCGCCTACGCCTTCGAGTCCGCCCCTGATTCCCCTCACAGTCGCCCGCAGCTCGACCTCCGCGAGATCGACCACCGGCCGTTTGACGTGGAAGGCGAGCCGATCATCCCCATTCCGCTCTTGCACGGACCGATGCCCGTGTTTGGATTTCGATTCGGGCAATTCGCCTATTGCACTGATTGCAGCGTGATTCCAGAAGAGTCGATGGCGCTGCTCGGCGGGTTGGAAGTATTGATTCTCGACGCCCTGCGGCCCACGCCGCACCCGACCCATCTGAGCCTTGATCAGGCCGTCGAACTGGCTGGGCAAATCGGCGCGGGCCGGACCTACTTCACGCACATGGCCCATCAGCTCAAGCACGCCGAGATCAACGCCTCGCTGCCCAAGGGCATGGCACTTGCCCATGATGGGCTGCGTTTCATTGCGTAACTCCTGGTTGAAAAGGTTGGAATACCCGCCCCGGCAATATATAATAAACTGTATGAATCCAGAAACTCTGGCACAGGAACTGAATCGAGAACCTTTCATTCCGCTCCGCCTCCGCCTGGCAGACGGGCGCACCTTCGAGGTGCGGAATCCTGGGCTGTGCTTCATTGCCCGACTGGCCCTGTACGCATTTCGGGCGAAGCCCCATGATGCGCTGGCGGAGGACGTTGAGGTCATCAGCCTTCGGCACATTGTCTCCGTCGAGGCATTCACACCCGCGGAGCAAGATCGACCGGGACGCTGACGGCGTACAGATCCTTCGAACATTCGTCATGCATCAGGTGCAATTCGGTAGTCGCTCCCTACAGGCGATTGGCCATCCGTTGGCAAATCCGCCCGCCGCCGAAAGTTTCTAATCACGGGTAGACGTACGGCGCTTGAAATCCCAAGGGAATGCCGATCTTCCAGTAGATAATCAGAAAAGCGGACCAGAGGACGAGGAAGCAGATAGAGTACGGGATCATCAGCGAGACCAGCGTGCCAATTCCCGTGTTGCGGATATATCGCTGGCAGAACACAACCACCAGCGGAAAGTACGGGTTCATTGGCGTAATGATGTTCGTTGTGGAATCGCCGACACGGTAAGCCGCTTGGGTCAACTCCGGCGAGATGTTAAGTGACATCAACATCGGTACGAAGATCGGCGAGAGCAGTGCCCACTTGGCCGAGGCCGATCCGATCAAGAGATTGACGCCTCCCGAAAGCAGGATGATTCCGACAATGGTAAACATGTCGGGAGCGCCGAGCTGTCTCAGGAAGTTTGCGCCTTTGATGGCGATCAGGGCTCCAATGTTAGACTGTTTGAACGCCTCAATGAACAGCGCCGCATAGAAGACCATCGCCAAATAATAGGCCATGGTGCCCATAGCCTTGGACATGCCCGCAACGACGTCGCGATGGTTCTTGAATCGGCCGGACACATATCCATGGACGATGCCGGGAAGTAGAAACAGCAGGAAAATCAATGGAACTATGGCGTCCATCAGCGGCGCTTTCGGGTTCATCGAGGTCAGCGACTCGTTGGACGCGCGGAGGGCGGAATCGGCAGGCCAGGACCAGGCAGCCAAGGCGATGATCCCAATCAGGATGACCGCGAGTCCCGCCCACATGCCGCGCCGCTCGGCCGGACCGACCTCTTCCATGGCCGGCATGTCTTCCGGATTCCCGTCGATGGCCGTGGAACGCAGGCGCGGCTCAATCACCCGATCGGTCAGGTACCAGCCTACCAGGATAATCAGCGCCGAAGAGACTCCCGTGAAATAAATATTGCATAGCGGGTTCACCGTCCGCTCGGCGTCGAGCACGCGGACGCCCGCCTCGGTCAGGCCGGACAATAGCGGATCAATGCCCGAGGGGATGAAATTCGCGCTGAATCCGCCGGAAACCCCCGCGAACGCCGCCCCGATCCCGGCCAGCGGATGCCGCCCGGCCGCGTAGAAAATCACCCCGCCCAGCGGGATGACCAGCACGTATCGGGCGTCGGCGGCCGTGTGGCTGACGATGGCCACGAGAATGAGCATCGGCGTCAGCAGCAGCTTGGGCGTGAGGTTCAACATGCTCTTGAGACAGGCATTGATGAATCCGGAGTGCTCCGCGACGCCCACGCCCAGCAAGGCCACCAGCACCACGCCCAGCGGCGGAAAGTCGGTAAAGCTCTTGACCATCCCGGCGAGAAACTTGGCGAACGACACCCCGGTCAATTGATCGACTACGCGAATGGGGCTTTCCGCGCCGGGGACCGTCTCGGTGAATTGAATGCCCGACAGGAGCTTCGACAGGACCCAGACCAGGATCAGACCGATGACAAAGAGCATGGCCGGATCGGGCAGCTTATTGCCCGCCCGTTCGAGCGTGTCCAGCATCCTTGAAACAAACGACTTCGCTCCCTCGGGCATCGGCGCGGGGGATGGCTGCGTCTTGGCCATGATCTCTCCTTCCAATCTGGGGTTGACCGCGGCGGAAGGGTAACACGATTGCGGGCAGAGGGGCAACCGTAAAATCAGGGTCTATCGATTGGTTGGGAGTGACTCGCCGATCATCATGCTCTAAGGGATTCAAAGTCCGCTCACAGCGCTGACTGAGTCGATGCCACGGGCAAAGGGGCATTTGGGCCGATTATTCCGACGAACCGAAGAGTGCGATGTTGTAGAATCGCCAGGTGCTTTCGAAGGGAAGGCCGAGCCAAATCATCACCCTGTTGATCGCATCCATGAATGCCCGCATGGCCGACTTGTTCCAGAACAGGATGAATAGAATGATCAGTCCGCCCCAGCCGATTGACCGGGCCTTGTCCCGAAGTTCGTCCGGCAGATAGGGCTCGATGATGCCGAACCCGTCCAGCGGGGGGATGGGCAGCAGGTTCAACAGCACGGCGAACAACTGCAAGACGGTCATCGCCCCCAGGAGCATGACCCACGTCGGTTGATTGAAGTTTGTCGGGTCGACAATGCCGGTTCCCGGATGAACGATCCAGGCCAGGATCAGAAAGAGAATGAAATTCGACGCCGGCCCCGCGGCCGAGACGGCCGCCCGCCAGTGCCGGCTTCGCAATCGATGCTCCTCGATCAACACCGCCCCGCCGGGAAGCGGCACTCCCCCGATGATAAGGAAGATGACAGGAAGCAGAATCGAGGTCACCGGATGAATGAACGCGAAGATATTGAGCCCCAGATAGCCGCGATCGCGGACCGACGTATCGCCGCCGAGATAGGCCACGACTGCGTGGGCGAACTCATGAATGCAGACCGAGAAGATCCAGCAGATCATCACGGCCAGAAAAAGCGGCGATAATTCAGCGATGGCAAGCATTTCGTTAAGCCCTGAGTCGGCATGTCAAAAGATGCGATTAAATGGCGTCCGGCAATCGTGCGCCTTGTTTCGACTGCGCCGGCAAGGCATTCAATGTGTGGATTTCTAACGCGTCAAACTCGTGTGCAGCGTTTCGATCCAGCGGTCGGTCTTAATGAATCCGACGCCCCAGGGTTCCCATTCCTCCGGCAGGCCGGCGGCCTTGAGCTCTTCGACGCTCTTGCCCGCGGCAATGCCGCTTCGCACCGCCGCGATACACTCAACGAACATCCGGCGAACGGTTCTCAGATCATCCACCGTCGCCAGAGGCCCGTGGCCGGGAATCACTTTTGTATCCGCCTTGAGCCGGGCGAGCACGTTCTCGATATTGCGAAGGTAGCCCTCCACGTCGCCGCCGCTATCCAGATCGACGAACGGAAACATGCCGTTGAACATCAGGTCGCCAATGTGAACCACGTTCGACCCGGTGAAGAATACGACGCTGTCGCCGTCGGTGTGCCCATTGGGCAAATGGACGATTCGGATTTCCTCGCCGTTGAAATGAATGTTAACCGAATCGCGGTACGTGATCATCGGCAGGGCCTCCGGCGGCTGCGGCTCAATCTCCCGCCCAAAGAGTCGCTGCTTCGTAGCCAGTCGCTCGCGAACATTGGCGTGAGCGATGATCGTTCCGTCCCGGCCGAAGAATGCGTTGCCCCCGGTGTGGTCGCCGTGCCAGTGCGTGTTGAGAATAAACCGCGGTTTGCCGCCGCCAAGCTTCTCGATCGCCGTCTGAATCTTCTCAGCCAAGGGCGCGTATTGATCGTCGATCATCAGCACCCCGTCCTTGCCGACGGACAGGCCGATATTTCCGCCCGACCCCTCGAGCATGTACACCTTGCCACCGACGTGCGTGGCCTTGATCTCAACCTTTGAGAAATCCTGCTGAGCCAGCGCGGCGATCCCCGCCAGCGACGCCACAAAAACCAACAGGCTTGCAATCTTTCGACGCATGGAAGAATCCTCCGAATCTTATTGGTTCGTCGAAATGTTCAACGCCAAGCATACGAACAAATCCGGGGCCGTTCGTCCGGCCGGACGTGTTGTGCCAGTGCTGATTCGTTTCGAATACAGTAATGCGAAAGCTCCTTGCCCGCGAGGCTTTCGTGGTTCATCACGCCGACAGCAGGTGGTGTGCGAGCCCCGCGGCCGCTCCGAATGCTACAACCAAGACAACGTCGAGCCTCCATCGGACCAATGCCGCAAAAGCCGCCGCCCCGACGATCACCGCGACCCAATCGACAGCGCTCCCCGGAAACATGACGCTTCCCGCGAACCAGACGGCAAGGTTCAGCACCACGCCCACCACGGCCGCCGTTACCGCCGAAAGTGCCGCCGAAAGCCGCGAGTTCGATCGCAATCGCTCGATGTACGGCGCGCCCAGAAAAATCCACAAAAAGCAGGGGACAAACGTGACCCAAGTGGTGATGGCCGCGCCAAGCGTGGCGGCCGTCAGGGGCGAAAGTTGTCCCGGATGGTTCCACGCCCCCAGAAAACCCACGAATTGAAGTACCATGATCAACGGACCCGGCGTGGACTCGGCCAGCCCCAGCCCGTCGAGCATCTGGCTCGCCGAAAGCCAGTCGAATCGCTCGACGGCCTGCTGGGCGACGTAGGGCAGGACCGCATAAGCCCCGCCGAAAGTCACCAGCGCCGCCTTGCTGAAGAACACGGCTTCATCGAGCAGGACGCCGGTATCCGCACCCCACGCGGCCAGTCCCAGAAATGGCACGGCCCACAGCGCGGTGCAGATGAAGAGGACTTTCGCCATTCGACCAAGGGTCGGACCGTCCGGGCCGCCGGATGAATCCAGATCATGCAACACGGCCGTCTGGCCGTCGCCGTCCGACCCATGCGGTCGAATGACAACAAACTTCGACGGCCAGGCTCGTCCGCCTGCCAGACCGATCAGCGCCGCACTTATGATGATGGCGGGGAACGGCACTTTGAAAAAGAATATTGCGACGAATGCGGCGGCCGCAACCGCCCACATCACTTCATTCTTCAGGCCCCGCTTTCCGATTCGAAGGACTGCATGGGCCACGATAGCCACCACGGCCGGCTTTAGCCCATGAAAGATCGCCACAATCCACGGCACGCTTCCGTAAACAACGTAGACATAACTCACGATCCATAGCACTACCGCACCCGGCAACACGAAAAGCGACCCGGCCACGATGCCGCCCCAGGTCCGATGCAGCAGCCATCCGATGTAGACGGCCAGTTGCTGGGCCTCGGGCCCCGGCAGCAACATGCAATAGTTAAGGGCATGAAGAAACCGGGCCTCGCTGATCCAGCGACGCCGTTCGACCAGCTCCTCGTGCATGATCGCAATCTGCCCGGTCGGACCGCCGAAACTGATGAACCCGAGCTTGAGCCAGAAGCGAAAGGCCTGGGAGAAAGTGGGGTGCTGCGTAGCGAAGGGACGTAGCAGGTCCGTCGACGGGTGAACGGCTGGTTCGTTCATGCGAATTTAGCGCCCTTGGTCGCCGGGCTCCGCGCGCGGAGCGAACGCGGTCATCGACCGGCGACGGCCACGATACCGCCGCGAGCCCTATGGTCAATGACCGCGGTCGCTCCATCGCGGGTGGGGCCGGCTCACCGGATGGCTGCGCGGCCTCCTGCCCGATACAGACGAGGCACGGCCACACGAGGACGGCCACGATCATGGTTAACAAGTTCTGTGTGCGCAATGCAATTCTCCTTTCGTTAAACGAAGGCGCATACCCGGTTCACCGAATTAACAGGTGGTACAGTTCCCGCTCTTACAACATGACGTGAGAATGAGGAAAACGTGACGACTCATATCGTGTATTCCTCCTCCCCTGACGGCGCGTGCGGCAGCTCCGATTCGCTGAATACGCGGATGTGCCGCGGCCGCACGAATACCGAGGCGCCGGTCTCTAATTTCATCGTGCCGAAACGCTCCTGCGACAACTCCGCAATGAGCGACTGGCCCGCGGAGGTGCGCAGCTCGACACGTACGGATGGGCCTGCCGAATGGATGCGAAGCACGATGGCTGGGATGGATGGGAGGGCGCTTTTCTTCGTGTCGATGGTTACGTCGTAGGGGCGAACGAACACGCGGGCCGCGCCACCGACGGCGTGGCCGTTTGCCTCAAAAGGAAGTTCAATCGGCCCCAGATGAACACGATCGGCATCCACTCGTCCGTGAAACTGGTTGACCTCTCCGAGAAAATGAAGAACGAATTCAGTTCTGGGATTGTGGAACACTTCGTCCGGCGTGCCGGCCTGTTCGACCCGGCCGTGGTTCATGACCACGATCCGATCGGCGACCTCCAGCGCTTCGTCCTGATCGTGCGTTACGAAGACGCTGGTCACGTGCAGCTCGTCGTGCAGGCGGCGCAGCCATGTCCGCAGCTCCTTTCGCACACGGGCGTCAAGGGCTCCAAAGGGCTCATCCAGCAGCAGCACCTTGGGTTCCACGGCCAGGGCGCGGGCCAGGGCCACACGCTGCCGTTGTCCACCCGAAAGCTGGTTGGGGTAGCGTCCCGCGAGGCCTTTAAGCTGCACAAGCTCCAGGAGCTGATGAACTCGGTCGCGGATATCTTCCCGCGAGGGGCGAAGCGCCCGCGGACGCACGCGCAAGCCGAAAGCTACGTTTTCCAATACCGTCATGTGCCGGAACAGGGCGTAATGCTGAAAAACAAATCCGACGCCGCGCTTGCGGACGTGTCGGTTCACAACGTCCTCGTCGTGAAAGAGGATCGCGCCGCTTCCGGAATCGGCCTGCTCCAGCCCCGCGATAATGCGCAGCAGCGTCGTCTTGCCCGAGCCGGACGGGCCGAGCAGTGCCACAAGCTGGCCATTGGGGACTTCGAGGTTGACGTTGGTCAGCGCCCGAAACGTACCAAACGTCTTGTTGATGTTCGTGGCGGTGATGCTCATGCGAGATGCGCCTCCAAAGCCTGCTCCAGGGCCGCCGCGGCCGCAAGATCGCGAGCGGTCTTCCATTCCACGAAACCCTTGACGCAAAGCGTGACGAGTGCCAGGAAGGCCAGCAGCGACGCAACGGCAAACGACGCGGTGAACTGGTAATCGTTGTAGAGCACCTCGATGTGCAGCGGCATGGTGTTGGTCAGCCCGCGAATGTGACCCGACACCACCGACACCGCCCCGAATTCCCCCATGGCCCGGGCATTGCAGAGGATCACGCCGTAGAGCAGCCCCCACTTGATGTTCGGCAATGTGACCCGCCAGAAAGTCTGCCAGCCGTTCGCCCCCAGCACCACGGCCGATTGCTCTTCCTCGGTGCCCTGGGCCTGCATCAGCGGTATGAGCTCGCGGGCGACAAACGGAAACGTCACGAACATCGTTGCCAGAACGATCCCGGGCGTGGCGAAAATAATGCGCATGTCATGCTCAAGAAACCACGGCCCCAGCCAGCCGCGAGCCCCGAAGATCAGCACGTAAATCAGCCCGGCGATCACCGGCGAAATAGCGAAGGGCATGTCGATCAGCGTTATCAGGAGGCTTTTGCCCTTGAAACTGAACTTCGCAATGCACCACGCGGCGCAAAGGCCAAAAACGGTGTTGAGCGGCACCGCGATTGCGGCCGTAATCAGAGTCAGGCGAATCGCCGATCGCGCATCCGGCTCGGTGAATGATGCGAAGTACGCGGATACACCCGCCCCGAAGGCGTAGGTGAAAATGAGCAAGAGCGGCATTAGCAGGAAGAACGCGAGGAAAACCAGGGCGATGGTTATGAGGATCGAACGCGTCAGGAGCGACTCCGTCGAAACAGGTCCGCTCTGCTCCACTCCTTTCTTCAGGTTGATGGTAATCGTTGCTGCCATCTGCGATCCTCAATCCGCAAGTCCGCGATTCTACGGGTGATAACGACGGCTCCACCACTGGAGCAAGTTAACGATGAACAACAGAATAAACGACGCGACCAGCATCACGACGCCGATCGCCGTCGCTCCCGGATAGTCGAACTGCTCAAGCTTGATGATTATTAGCAGCGGCGCGATCTCGGTCGTCATTGGCATATTCCCGGCGATGAAGTACACGGATCCGAACTCGCCGAGCGCCCGGGCGAATGCCAGCGCAAACCCCGTCATCACCGCGGGCAGCACC
>JBGTDB010000482.1:0-3357 GCA_041748515.1 Phycisphaerae bacterium | reverse complement strand
CGGCCTGCCGCGCAATCATCCGCCGCCAAAACTCCTCCTTCGACCGATCCTGCCTCGCCATGGCTGCCTCCTCAAATCACGGAGGCATCATCCCTCAACCAGGCGCCAAATTGAAGATGGGGTTCGCCGAACGCTTACGTCCAATCCCTTGATCGGCCGTGGGCGTGTCGGAACTAGCCTGGCGGACTACAAACCTGTGGTTTGGCTCATCCTTCGAAAGTGTTCTTTGCAATGATGGTGTTCGTTACCGCGGTTTAGGCGATCCGGAGTCCTGCAAGGCACGGTAGTAGCGTTCGACCCAGACCCGGTAACGATCCAGGTAGCCTTCGGCGGCGCCTTGAATAAGTTCGTCTCGTTCGCGAGCTGGCAGGTTTCCCCACGCACGACCGCGAAGTGCGTCGGGATCCGCAAACTCCCCGTTGGGCGATTCGGCGTCGCCGTTTGGGGGGCCTTCGCGGGAGTCGCGGGCGGAACCATCGGCGACGGCCTGGTCTTCCTGAGCTTTTGACTCGGCGGATTGTCCTTGCGGGGTTGCCCGGCGTCTTTTGTCGGAACTGCCGGATGGTGGCTGCGATTTTGAGCGGCGTCGGTTCATTGCCGCGGCATGAATGGCCTCGTCGAGCTTCACCAGGATTTCCCTCTGGATTTCCTGAGTCTGCTCGCCGGGGTCGAAGTCAACCTCGATCTTCGTCGCGGATTCTCCCATCAGCCGCAGGATGGTTTCCATCACGCCTTCGGCGCCTTCCTGCATGGCCTTGCGAAGCAGTCGCCTGGAAAGATCGTCGGGTTGCTTGGCCTGCTGAGGCTCTTTGACCTGGCCGACCGGCCGATCAGGAGGCGATTGTGCATTGGCTGGGCAAATGGAAAGGCCCATCACGACTGCGGTCAATAAGTACAAGCCTCCGGGGATAGAGTGTTTCAGTGTCCCCCGGCGCTGGAACGGCCGAACGGCTTCGACGGCGCATGTCTTACTGCGCGAAAGACTGGTCACTTCGGTGCTGGGCTGCGGCACTTGCTTCCTGATCAACATGCTGTGATCCTTCTGTTGATATTCGATTTTTCAGACTTTATTGGTTCTGTGTAGCTCTCTCTGTGACCAGCACGGTAAGTCGGCGAACTTCGGCCTGGTCTTCGGCGATCGTGACCAATTGTCGCAGGTCGGCCTCGCCGGCCGTGTTCGGGTCAATTTCTTCGGCGAACTTGCGGGTGCGCTCGTTGATATCCACCTGAATCGCCCGCAACACGAGCAGCTCGGCCATGGTCGGCACACTCGCACTGGACGCAGCCTCGCCGCCAGATTCGCCACCACCCGCACCCTCGGCTTCGGCGAATTCCGTATCCAACGGCCTGTTCAGCGTTTCACGAAGGGCACCGATGAGCTTCTCCAATTCCGAAGCAATTCGGTCGGTCGTGGCCACTAATTCCGCGTCGATACGCCGAAGATTCAGTGCGTCGCGGCTGTCTTCCATCCATCGGCCCGCGCGTTGCAACGCCCATTCGTAGACCGGAACTTTCTGTAATTCTACAAGGAGTTCACCGATCATCTCGCGGGCGTCCGCTTGATCCCTCGCAAGTTTGGCTGCGTGCCGTGTCTCGGCGCGGCCTAATTCGCCCCGGCGGCCTACCGCGGCATCGAGCTTGCCTACTCCATCATTGATGGCCAACTGGGCTTCGAGGATCTCATGGATTCCGTCCTGAATGTCCTCCAGCGATTGTCGCAATGCCTGCTCGGCCGCGTCCTGCTCCAAGCGCTTCAGCTCGTTCAGGGCCTGGTGAAGAACGTCGATCGCGTCCTGCTGCGATTTCAGCGCGGCATCGGCGAGGATGTCGCTCAGGCGGTACCCGGCCTGCTCCATTGGGGCGACGGCTTGTTGAACCAGTTTCGCCGCGACGATGGCTCGATCTACCTCGCCGAGTTCCGCCGCCGTGGCAGTTGCGTTTCGGGCGAGTGTTCGCTGCTGGTTTTCCAACTGGCGACATGTTCTAGGCTCTGCCTTAACCAAGGCGGCCTCACCGGTGGCGGTAAGCAGGGTTTGTTGATGCTCGATCAGCCAGGCGACCTGGTCTTCGGCCTTGTTCAACTGTTTTCGCAATTCCTCAAGCTCGCGTTTTTCGCGTTCGCGGAGGGCGGAGACCATTTTTCGCATGGCATCGGCAGCGGCCCGCTGCTCGGCGGTTGCGGCCGCAGTACGATTCTCGCCGATGGCTTCCGACGCCGAACGCAAGCGCCTATCGAGCTGATTGGCTCGGGCCGTGCGAATGGCCGAGTCCATGGCGTCGGCCGCGGCGGGCTGTCTGGATCGAGCCGAGTCGGCCAGTTCGCCCATTCGTGCGAGGTGTTGCTCGACGTCCTGGGCGAGTTGATCCTGTCGTCGCTGCGTACGGGCGATCTCTTCGGCCTCTCCGGTGGTCAGGGATTCGGCGGACTTGCCCAGGGTCGATTGACCGATTCGGGCTGTGTCACGCATCAGGCTCGTCTGCCGGTCGAGAAGATCGCGCGTGCGGGAGACGACGTTCTGAAACGTGCCCCACTCCGAGACCGTTCGAAGCAGGGTGCGCAACTCTTGCATCGCTGTTTCCTGGGCCGCGACCGCCTTGTCCATCGATTCGTGCTGGGCGGCAGGGTCAGACAACTGTCGGGTGGCGGCGAGGTGTGATTCGGCATCGGCGACGCTTCCGGCGGCGGTATCGCGCAACGACTCCGCCAGCTCGGTCATGCGACGCGAGGATTCGTCATCTCCGGGGAGATTCTGCTGCACGCGGTCGGCCAGTCCATCGAAACTGGCGGAAATCTCCCGGATGCGCCGGCCGAGGCGAGCCTCTCCCAGCGCGAGCGAGACGGCGGCGGATGTTTCGTTTTCCGTCATCGCCGACGCGCGATCCATCAGTCGTGTCAGGGCGTCGGTTCGACCGCGGAGTTCGTCCTGCTCGAGGACGGCCTGACGAATGCGGGCTTCGAGGGCTACGACTTCTTCGCGCACGCGCAGCTCAAACTCCGCCTCGCTGATAATGCGAATCTGCTGCGGACTCGATCGGCCGATTTGTCCCATTTCACTAGCCGGACTGTCCGCGAAGGAATCATATTGGACGCTCGGATCGTGATAATTGTCTTCGACGATGACTTCATACTGTACGACAACGCCCGGCGTGAGTCTCAGCTCATAGAGCGGCCATTCATGCCGGAGCGTTGCGCTTACGCCGTCCGGAGTCGCGCTAGGCCTGATATTTTCGGAAAGACTCAGGCTCAGCGTTTCGGCGTTCGTTCCCCAGTAAGCGTGAAGCTCCGCGGATTGAACGCCAAAGTCGTCAGTGATTGTCGCCTCAAGCTGAATCGTGCTTTTCGGCGTCGCGTCAATG
>JBGTDB010000481.1:0-3485 GCA_041748515.1 Phycisphaerae bacterium | reverse complement strand
AGGCCCGATGTCGGCAGAAAACATGGAGGTTTTGCGATGAAAATTGAGCAGCGGCCCCTGGCCGAGATCAAGCCGTATGAGAAAAACCCGCGGGTCAACGATCAGGCGGTGGACGCCGTGGCCGAGAGCATTCAGCGGTTCGGGTTCAGGCAGCCGATCGTGGTCGACGCCGATGGGGTCATTGTCTGTGGCCATACCCGATGGAAGGCGGCGCAGAGGCTTGGTCTGGCCGACGTGCCGGTTCACGTCGCGAAGGACCTGACGCCCGAGCAGATTCGCGCCTATAGAATCGCCGACAACAAAACCGCCGACCTGGCCACATGGGATTTGGAACTCTTGCCCATCGAATTGGCCGAGCTACAGAGCGCCGGCATCGATTGGTCGCTGCTCGGTTTCAATCAGGACGAGCTGGTCAGCCTACTCGATCCCGGCATCAAACATGGATTGACCGATCCCGATGATGTCCCCGAGCCTCCGGACGAAGCGATCACGCAGCCCGGTGACCTTTGGATTCTCGGTGATCACCGATTGCTTTGTGGCGACAGCAGTTCCGTAGCGGACGTTGATCAGTTGCTTGATGGTGCTGCAATACACTTGGTTAATAGTGACCCGCCCTACAATGTGAAAGTTGAACCGCGATCGAACAATGCCATCGCCGCTGGTCTGAGCAGCTTCGGTGAGCATGGCCTGATGCATCACCAGTCGTTCGACCTCCATCGCCTCGAAAATAAGAAGAAACGCGAAGGCAAGAACGGTAACGTCAAGCGCACCGCTTCGAAGTACCACGGGATGGACGTCGCGACCGGTGCTCAGAGCGGCAAGGCCACGCATCGAAAGCTTCGCCCGAAAGACCGACCGCTGGCGAATGACTTCGTGACCGACGAAGCCTTCGACGCGATGCTCGACGCCTGGTTTGGAAACATGGCGCGGGTGCTTGCACCTGGGCGCGGGTTCTATATCTGGGGCGGATACGCCAATCTTGGAAACTACCCGCCGTTCCTCAAGAAGAATGGTCTTTATTTCAGCCAGGGCATCGTCTGGGACAAACAGCATCCGGTCCTGACCCGCAAGGACTACATGGGCGCGTTCGAGATCTGTTTTTACGGGTGGCGTGAAGGCGCCGCCCACACATTCCTCGGTCCGAACAACGCCACCGACCTGTGGCACGTCAAGAAGGTCAACCCGCAATCGATGATTCATTTAACCGAGAAGCCCGTCGAGCTTGCGGTGCGGGCGATTCAGTACTCATCGCGAGTCGGTGAGAACGTGCTCGACCTGTTCGGCGGTAGCGGTTCGACGTTGATTGCGGCCGAACAGACCGGGCGTCGAGCGTTCTTGATGGAATTGGACGCCCTGTACGCAGATGTCATCGTCCAGAGGTGGGAGAAGTTCAGCGGACGAAAGGCCGAGCGAATTTCGCTTGAAGCGAAGGATCAATCGGCGTCCTTGGTCAGTGCCCGGAGGTAGGCGTGGTAGGCGTACACTCGATCGCGCTGCTTGCCGGTCGTCTCGCGAAGCATTTTAAGCGACGCGAGAAGCTCGATGGCCTTGGAGGCCGTGGGCTTGCTCGTTTTGAGCAACTCCGTTGCTTTGGCCAGGGTAATCATCGGATGCGTCGGCAGTTGATCAAACAACCGAATGGCCGGAACCGTCGCGCCCTTGAAGGCCAGCAGCCGACGACGATCCTCGCTGAGGAGCTTGAACAACCGCTGGGACACGGCTACGCCGTCGTTCGCCGCCTCGCGGACGCATTCGAGGTAGAACGCGGTCCAGCCCTCCCAGTCGCCCTCAGTCCGCACCGCCAGAAGCCTGTCGTAGTATTCCTGCTGGCGACGGCGAAACGCCAGACTCAGGTACAACAGCGGCGACGGCAGTACGCCCCAGTGCTCCAGCAGCAGCGTGATCAGGAGGCGCCCGATGCGACCGTTGCCATCGAGGAACGGGTGAATGGTCTCAAACTGAACGTGTGCCAGGCCAGCACGCACGACCGGCGGCAGCGGATCGTCGGCGTGCAGCCACTTATCCAGGGCGGACATCGCATCAGGCACGGCATCGGGCGGGGGCGGTACGAACCGGGCGTTGCCCGGGCGTGTACCGCCGATCCAGTTCTGCGACCGCCGAATCGCGCCGGGCTGTCGGTTCGTGCCGCGGACCCCGCGCATCAGACGCTGGTGGGCCATGCACAAGAGCCGCGTACTCAGCGGCAGCCCTTTCGGCTTCGACAGCTCGGCCCGGGCCCACGTCAGCGCCGCGACATAGTTGCAGACCTCTTCGACGTCCTCGGGGCGCTCGGCTTTCTCCGTCGCCTCGAACTCCAGAACATCCTGGAGCGTGGCTTGGGTGCCTTCGATCTGCGAGGAGACGACCGCCTCCTTGCGAACGAAACCGTAGAGGAACCAGTCGGGGCTTGGGACCATCGCCCCGGCAACGGCGAGCTGTCCCAGGGCCGTGTTTGCTTCGGACAGAAGTCCGGCCAGCCGGTCGTCGAGGCGCAATGGCGGTTCGGCGGGCGGCAATGGATGCGGAATGAAGGCCGCCACGTTCTCGCCACCGGCCGAGGTCGTTCGATACGTGCCTGTTTGACGTTTCATGGCTGGTTCATTCCGCTTTCCCAGAGAATCGCACTAGTAAAGCATCCTTACCTAGCGTCGGCCGTTAGTCAAGTCCTCTTTACTTGGAGTCGGGGCCGCGGGTGCGGGCGGGATCGGCTCACACCGGAGAGACGCCCCGGTCGTGGCCGAGGCGTTGGAGGTGGGAAATTGATGTGCTCAGCCGTTGAAGGCGAACAGGCCGCGATCGACCTTGGTGAATCGGGCGTCCTTGCCCTTTTCCGTGATCTCTCGCAGCATCGCGGCGTAGAGCGTGGCGTGCGGGGTCTTGCCGCCGGGGCTTTTCCAGAGGCCCTTGTCGGCCATCGTTTCGATCAGTTCCTGCGCTCGCATCGGTTTGCCGGCGCTCTTGAGTACCTGGGCGGCCGCGTCGATGGCGCTCACCCGTCCCGATTTGCTCTTGGCCTTCTCCTGGGCTTTGTTGACCGCCGCCTGGTTGCGAAAAACTCTCATCGCCACGCCGCCGGGCGAGTCCTTGGCCTTGCCGGCCTTCTTGGCGCCCTTGGCCTTCGTCGTTCCGTTTCGAACCTTCGTCTGCTTCTTGCTGCTCTTCTTCGTGGACATGGCGTCCTCCTTTTCATGGGAATCCGATTCTTCGTTCGAGCGACCCGTGTCGCCCGAAGTCTCTTCGATCTCGCTTGGTGGTTCTTCCGCGCACTGCCGGTCCCAGCATTTCTGGCAGAGCGGTTTGCCCTGGTACGTCAGGGCGGGCGCTGCTTTGCAGCGCGGAGCCGGGTTCACAGAACCCAGCTACAAAAGCCTTCGGCAATGCTATTTCTGTAGGTGGGCTCTGTGAGCCCGCCGGGTGCGTCGCTGTCACGGCTACAAAAGGCCAAACGCCAGGGCTCCAAGGAGCGGCGAAACTTTTTCGGCGAA
>JBGTDB010000480.1:0-4566 GCA_041748515.1 Phycisphaerae bacterium | reverse complement strand
GGAAGGTCATCGAGCGAATCAAGGAAGATCGCGTGCCCCTGATTATCAATCTTGAGTTCGATGAAGAGCCGGAATTCGGGAAGAAAAAAGAGGCTCGTGAAGGCGGCCGCCGCGAATCCGAATCGTCATCCGCCAAGAAAGATGAAAGCGAATCCGAGAAAGCCGGCGAAGAGAAAGAGCCCGAGGAAAAAGAAAAAGAGAAGGAAAAGGAAAAAATCTTTGAGCCCCTCAGGGCGCGGAAGGAGCAGCGACGCCTCTGGGAAGAACAAGTTACCAATATCATTCGGCTTCACGAGGCGGGGATTCCGTTCAGCCTGCGAACCCGTGACTTCAAGAAAGTGTCGGAGTTCTGGACCAACCTTCGCAAAGTCATTGAGCGAGGTCTGCCCGAAGACGCGGTCATTGCCGCTCTGACCACCACTCCCGCCGATTTCTTGGGTTTGGAGGGGCAGTTCGGTTCGATTCGCCCCGGCCGCATCGCCAATCTCACCCTGACGGACAAGCCGATCTCGGACAAGAAGGCCAAGGTTAAGTTCGTTTTCATCGACGGGAAAAAGTTCGAAATTCTGGATGACAAATCTGGGCTGGACCTTGCCGGCGGACGACGCGGCGCCGGGCCGCCCCGACCGCCCACCTATCACCAGGCCGGTTGTTGTGAGGACATGCAGCCGGAAGATGGCGAGCCGGAGACACGCCCCACCCGCCCGTCGGAGCCGGCCGCCCCCGCAGAACCGACAGCCAGTGCAGCTAGCGACGACGACGCCCCAGCCCCACCGGACGAGAGCGAGAAGGAGGAGAAAGACGCGGGCCCGAAGTTTGCGGTCGAAATCGAGGCTGATCGCATCCCCAAAACGCAGACCGGCGGGAGCGTGTTGATTCAGAACGCGACGATCATGCCCGTTTCGTCGCCGACAATCCAGAATTCTTCGATCCTGATTCGCGATGGAAAGATTGAGGCCATCGGACAGATCCTGCGCGCACAAGAGGGCGTCACCGTCATCGACGGCACCGGCTTGTTCGTCATTCCCGGATTTGTCGATTGCCACTCGCACCTTGGTATTGACGGAGTGAACGAAGCGCCGCTGGCCATCAGCGCCGAGGTGCGCATCGCCGACCTGATCAACCCCCGCAATGTTGGCATCTACCGGGCGGTTGCGGGCGGAACCACGACGCACCACGTGATGCACGGCTCGGCGAACCCGATCGGCGGCGAGAACGCCATCGTCAAGACCAAGTATGGCCGGTCCGCACGGGAAATGCTCATGGACGCCCCGCCGACCATTAAGTTTGCCTTGGGCGAAAACGTGACGCGGGCCAATTCGGCGCAGGGCTGGGGGCAGCGATTCCCGGGAACGCGCATGGGTGTCGAGGTCGTCATTCGCACGGCGCTCGAAAGGGCCAAAGGATACCAGGCGAATTGGAGAGACTACCTGGCCCTCGTCCGTGCGGGTGAGGATGTGGCTCCGCCGCGGCGAGACCTTCGGCTCGAGGCCCTCGCACGGGTGCTGTCGGGCGAGATTTCGGTACACGCGCATTGCTATCGCAGCGACGAAATCCTCCGTCTGATGCACGCGGCCGAAGACTACGGCTTTCGCATCGGTACCTTGCAGCACGTCCTCGAAGGTTATCGCATCGCCCCCGAGATCGCCCGGCACGGCAGCGGGGCATCCTCGTTTTCGAACTACTGGGCCTACAAGATCGAGGCCTACGGATCGATTCCGCACAACGCGGCCCTGATGGCCGAGCACGGCATTAATGTGTCGATCAATTCCGATTCGCCGAACACCATTCGTTTCTTCGGCCTTGAAGCGACCAAGTCCATCAAGTGGGGCGGAATGGATGAGAATCAGGCCCTTCGCCTGGTAACGCTCAACCCCGCGATGCAGTTGCTGATTGACGATCGGGTCGGAAGTCTGGAAATCGGAAAAGACGGCGATCTGGCCATATTCAACGGACACCCCCTCAACACGTTTTCCAGGAATGTCATGACGATCATCGAGGGTGAAGTGTATTTCGAAGACCCCAATCCGGAGGTGACCGAACCCGCCGACACTCTGAACGTTCCTGCCGCTATTGATCGGGCGATTCCCATTTCTCCGAATCACACCTATGCCCTCGTCGGGGCCACGGTTCATCCGATCAGCGCCGCGCCGATCGAAAACGGGACCGTCGTTGTCGCCGACGGGAAGATCGAATCGGTCGGGCAGGCCGTGAGGATTCCGCCAGGGGCCCGGGTCGTCGATGCCAGGGGACGACACGTATTTCCCGGCCTGATCGACGCCGGCAGCGTCATCGGCATGGCCGAAATCGGTTCGACGCGATCGACAAACGACTTCGCCGACATCGCCGACTTCGGGCCGAACCTGTGGGCGATCAGCGGCGTGCATCCACACAGCGAGCACATTCGCATCACCCGAACGGCGGGGACGACGACAGCGCTCGCCGTGCCGGGCGGCGGCATAATTGCCGGGCAGAGCGACATCATTCGGCTTGAGGGCTGGACGGCGGACGAGATGCTCGTTTCCGGACGATTCGGTCTGCACATTTCTTTGCCCGCCGAGCCGCAACTGTTCGGCCGCCGCCGGCTTACCGATGAACAGCTCAAACAGCGAAAGGAAGAAGTCAAGAAACAGCTACGCGAACTGAACGAGTTCATGGCTCGGGCCAAGCATTACGCGGAGGTTTCGGCCCTTGCATCCGACGACGCGACGATCAAATTTGAGGTCGATCCCAAGCTCGAAGCCATGATCCCTTACATTCGCGGCGAGCGACCCGTCGTACTTCACGCCAACGGGTATAAGGAAATCCTAGAGGCCCTCGAATTCTCAGAAGAACACAAGCTCAAAATGGTCCTCGCCGGGGCGGCGCAATCGTGGAAGCTTGCCGAAACGCTCGCGGAGAAAGACATCCCGGTGATCCTCGGGCCTTCGACCGGCTATCCGCGCGGAGAGTTCGAGCCGTGGGACTCGGTCTATCGCTGCGCCGGCGTCCTTAACGGGGCGGGCGTGCGGTTCTGTTTTGCCTCGGAAGACGCGTCAAGCGCCTACGATCTTGGATTCAAAGCGGGCCTGGCCGTTGCCCACGGGCTGAAGCGCGAGGCCGCGGAATATGCCCTTACGCTGGGGGCGGCAAAGATTCTCGGCATCGACGACCGGATCGGCTCGATTGAGCCGGGAAAAGTCGCAAACCTGATTATCACCACCGATACACCGCTCCAGGCCGTCAGCCAGGTCACCCACATGTTTATCGATGGCAAGCCGGTTGAGCTGACCAGCCTGCACACGGAGAGCTACGAAAAATTCCGAAACCGCCCGCAACCAGACCTTCCCCCGGCCCGCCACGACCTTCGCGGCCCGCCGAGCCTTACAGTTCGGTAGGTTGGAAGAATCAACGAAGTCACGCCTAATGGGTGGACGCGGCCAGAACTGCGGGAGAAAAAGGTCGCTCCCTTACGGTCGCGGCTCGGATCAGACGACCGCGACCCGCGATATTGGGCGTGTCGTCCCACTAGTAGTCCGTCGTGAAGGTCGTTGGACACCGTGTGGCACCGCTGTCTCGGCGGTGAAAACACGGGCGAGGCGCCCGTGCGGTGTGTTCCGCCGTGGACCCCTGTTCCGGTACCTCAAACGGATGAAAAAGAAGCAGGGTCAGGCCCCGGCCGCAACACGAAACCCGACTCGCAGGCTGCGAATCGACGGGCCGCCCCGGTATCGCGTCGCGGAGCGGCAGCCTTTCGGAGCGCTGTCCCACGATCCGCCCCGCATGACCCGGTGCGTGCCAGACGCTGGACCCGTCGGATCGATGGCTGGATCGTCGGTGTCAAAATCCGCCCGGTACCAGTCCGAACACCACTCCCAGACGTTTCCGCTGGTGTCGAATAGCCCGAACCCGTTGGGACGGAATCGCCCAACAGGCGAGGTGAACACGAACCCGTCATCCATGTCCATGATCGGCTGATCGGCGAACCTTCGTCCGAAGGAGCGGTCTGCCACGTTGGCCACGCGGCCGGTGCGATCCTCGTCGTCGCCCCACCAGAAACGCGTCGTCGTCTTGCCCCTGGCCGCATACTCCCATTCCGCCTCCGTTGGAAAGCGGATCTTCTTCCCGCTGCTTTGGGATAGCCAATGAATAAACGCGGTTGCGTCGGCCCAACTGATCAACACTACCGGATGGTCGTCGCCCTGTTCGAATCCGGGGTTTTGCCAGCTTGCCTGCTCGTCAAAGCCCCAGGATCCGTCCGGCTGAACGACGTAACCGCCGCGCTTGCCGTCTTCAAACGGCTGGCCGCCTTTCTCTGCATCCGTGACGTAGCCTGTCGCGGCGACGAATCTTCGGAACTGACCGACTGTCACCTCGTGTTTGCCCATGTAGAACGGCCCGGAAATTCTCACCCGGCGCTGCGGGCCCTCGTTGTCGGACCGGCCTTCTTCGCTTTCCGGCGAGCCCATCATGAACTCTCCCGCGGGGATCAGGATCAGCTCCAGAGTAACGCCTTCGCCAAGGTTCAGCGTCAGCGTCTTTCCGTACTGGGCCGATTCGGACGCCGTTTGCTTCGGGATTTCACCC
>JBGTDB010000479.1:0-2128 GCA_041748515.1 Phycisphaerae bacterium | reverse complement strand
CCGATCCGGGGCTCACGGTCCAGGCGTGCCGCATCGTCGGGGCATCGCAACCCGACGCTTTGATTATAGTACATCGCGTTGGCCGCGGGCCCGTGGCGGCCTTGCATTATTGGGGCGGCCATCGGGTCCGGAACCGCGAGTATCATAGTCATGGGGCCAGGCCAGCCCTTTCGAGCAAGTCTCGCTGCCATTCCATCAAGCGACGGTACAAACAAAGCTACATCATCGCGCGAAGCAATGTGAACCGTAAAGGCCTTCTCCGGAGAGCGACGCTTTACTTCGCGAAGTCGTGCAACCGCCTCCGGCTGGTCGGCGCTGACCCCCACGCCGTAAACCGTTTCGGTTGGAAACGCCACCAGTCCGCCCTGGCGGAGTAGCTCGCCTGCGCGCTGTACCAGACCGCGATCGACATGCGTCGCGTCCATGCGGAAGACCTGTGTTTTCATTGGCGAATCTGGCCTATGAGCATACTTCATGTGCTATATTCGTCAAGCGGTACCACGGTTTCCGCGTTCAATGAATATCCGCAATTCACAGCGGCCGCAGTCTATTCAGACTTCCGAAACGGCAGCCCCAATCGTCCGGCCATCGTCAGGCCGATGACCATGGCCAAGATCGGCTCGATCGGCGTACGGTATCGTATCTGGACCTGCGTGGCGATATAGGTCAACGAAAAGACCACGGCCATTCCAATGAGCCGCCGAAGGCCGGGGGGCGGTCGCCGCAGCATGAGCCCGAAGAGAAGTAAGGCGAACTCAGCCAAGGCAAAAAGGGCGATTGCGAGCCGAAGGGGACTTCGCGGCCACCAAAGAAGCGTCTGTGGGTCGGCATGGCTGCGGATCGTTCCAGCCCAGAAATCGACCGCCCGAATCCCCATCAGCTTGAACCACCGTAATGGATCGGCCGCAATGGCCTCTCGCGCCATTCGGGCGCATTCGTTGATGTATCCCCGCTCGCCCAATGCGACGTGAATTCGTTGGAGTTCCGGATTACGCAGGACAAATTGGCGGTTGAACACGTCGCGAGGGTTATCCTCCGCTTCCGGGCAGACTCCCAGCCAGATTTCGTGCATGAACCCGGTGCGGACATACATCAATTCCCCAAACTCTGAGTGGTTGCGAACGGTCCAGGGCGTGATGACGATCAGCCAACCCGCAACCGTCATCGAGCAACCCAGAACGGCGTGTCGGCCGATAGCGGATCGAGAAATCGAACCCACTTTGCGGGTCTGTGCAAACAGCGGCCCAATGGCAAGGAGAGGATAGCACAAGGTCAGGGCTGGGTTCAGGTGGGCTAGAAGTCCGAGCCATGCACCGAACGCGAGAAAATGAAGCAGTCGAAAACTGGTTCGGCCAAGTCGGATGGAAAAAAGAACCGAAATTGCGACCGCCAGGACAAAAAGACTGGTATCCCAGATGAATCCAACGTATCCGACAACTATCGGGTTGCAGGCGAGTAGTATTGCGGCAATCCATCCGGCGGCCTGACCGGCCAATTCCCGCGCTGCCGCCAGCACGACGGCCACGGCCGCCGTCGTAGCCAGTGCATTTAGAATTTGCAGGAAGGCCGTTGCTGCGAAGGTCTCGACGCCGAAAAGTCCGTAAGCCCCGGCAGTAATCGCAACGTAAACTGGCGGAAGGAAGGCCGACGGTCCCGGCTTGGCTTCCTTTGGGATCATTGGCGAAAACATTGTTCCCGACTCGAGGAACCGCTGCCCCGCAATCACATACTCGCGATAATCGGGCGAGGGGGACCGGCCGAACTGGCCTGTCGCGATCAAGACACCTAATCGAAGGGCCAAGGCGATCAAAAGAAGCCCCGCAAGCCGAACATCGATCCTACGATTGGAAGGCGGCACGCTCATGGGATTTGTTGATCTGACGCGCGGAAATCCCTTGCTCAGGCGTCAATTTGAGCGGACGAGTCGGTGTGGCCCGAGCGGCGATTGATTGCGGTCTTATAGATTGCAAACGCCGCAGCCAGCACAGCCATTCCTATCAGCGGGACAAATCGATCACCCATCGGTTCGGGTTGAGGAAGGGCGACGCCGGATACAGGCTCGGTTCGCCCGCCGGCGTAGATCAGTGTAACAACCCCGACCCCCGGGCGACCCTGGCCCGAGGCGCAT
>JBGTDB010000478.1:0-3804 GCA_041748515.1 Phycisphaerae bacterium | reverse complement strand
GAGCCCTCACCTACCATGTTCTTTCATGTTCTTTGCGTCATTCTTCTTTCTTGGAAAGTTTGCCGGTCGGTACAAACCAGACGCGCAAAGCGGCTTCCGCTGGAAAGTTGCCATCCAGTCGCCCAGTCGGCATAGTACCGGGCTCGACTTGTGGCCTTGGCAGAAGTCGCCGTAAGTAGTGGCGCTGCCCTCCGGCCAGGCCGGGATTCACCGGGGCGCGCCCGCCCGGTGGCGATTACAAGGGTAACCGGCGCAGCCGGTTCTATCCGGGCGTTGCGGCGGCGTCGCCGGTTCCATTCGGGCTGGACACCGGCGAGTCGAACCTGGCCGAGGGAGAACGCCCGGGGGGATTAAATTCTGGGAGGCGGCAGAGTGATGCGAATCGGACGATTGGTATTGGCGGCATGGATGGTGGCGGCGGCGACCGGCCAGTTGGCGGCGCAGGTTTTTCCACCGTGGGACACGTTTCAGGACACGCTCTCCAATTCGGTGTGCGCGGTGGTCAACGCGAGCAACACCGAGCTGGTCGTGCTGCGAAGCAGCGGGCAGCTTGTAATCGTGGCCGGACCGGACGTTCTGCTTGCGGATGCGTTCGTCGACAATGAGGGCTTTGTCAGCTACGAAAATCAGCCAGCCGGTCTGCTCGGATTCGCCACGGACGGGGACGGCTTTCGCACGCTGTGGTGGCTGACGCTCACCGGTAACGTCGTGGGGGTTGACGGATTCACCGGCGAGCCGTTCGAGTCGAACGCGTTTCCCGAAGATTTTGTGGATGTTCCCTGCGATGCCTGCCCGCTCTGGGACGATCCGACCGTGTGTGACCCGGCGCCAGCGCCAATCGTGAATATCTGCGGGGTCGGAGTGCCGCTGGCCGCGTCGGCCTCTTTCATGGGGCTGGTGACATTCGGACAGGTTCGTCGGCAGAAACGAGGGCGCTGAGCAGTCCTTTGCGGATTGACTTTCGCGCTTTTGTAGGGTTCAATCGCGTGCGGATTGGCCTGTGGTGCAATTGGCAGCACGTCTGACTCTGGATCAGAAGGTTCTAGGTTCGAGTCCTAGCAGGCCAGATTATAAGTCCTTACTTACGGCGAAGGTTATCGACGTTCGCCGGGTCGGCGGACGGGGGCAGCGACCTCCCGATCAGTGCTTGTGGCCGCTCTCCTCCCGCAGGCATTCGGCAAACTCTTCTCGCTGCTCGCGAAGCTCCGGGGGAAGCTCGGCGTACATGTAGTCGAAGCAGTCGAGCGGATCGGCCTCGCGCATGGCCTCATAGCGATCCACGGCAGCGTCCACCTCGGCGACGACGTCCTTATCGATCTCGGCGGTCAATTTGTCGTCGAGAATGCGACGCTTGACCAGGTACTTCTGAAATCGTGGAATCGGGTCGAGCTTCTCCCACTTTTTCACTTCTTCATCGGAGCGGTACTTAGTGGGGTCGTCTGCGGTGGTATGGACGCTCAGCCGATAAGTGACGGCCTCGATCAGCGTTGGACCGCCGCCTTCGCGGGCCTTGTCCACTGCCTCCTTCGTTGCGACATACACGGCCAGCGGGTCGTTGCCGTCGATCTGAAGCCCGTCAAACCCGTAGGCGATGCACTTCTGGGCGATGGTCTCGGAGGCCGTCTGGGCCTCGCGAGGGATTGAAATGGCCCACTGGTTGTTTTGGATGAGCGTTACGAGCGGAAGATTGTACACGCCCGCAAAATTCATGGCCTCGTGAAAGTCGCCCTCGCTCGTCCCGCCGTCGCCGCAGTAGCACAGGACGACATTCTTGTCGCCGCGAAGCTTCATGCCCCAGGCCAGGCCCATGGCGTGAGGTACCTGCGAAGCGATGGGCACGGCAATGGGAAGGTCGCGACATCCTTCCGGCGGGCTGCAACCTTCCTCGTATCCGCCCCAGAATTGCAAGATGCGCTCCAGCGGCCAGCCGCGATGATAGAAGGAACCGGGCTCTCGAAAGGCATGAACCACCCAGTCTTCTTTCTCCATGACAATGGTCGAAGCGCAGTGGCTTGCTTCCTGGCCGCGGCAGGGGCCGTACGTGCCGATGCGGCCCTGACGCTGGAGGTTGATGCACCGTTCGTCGAGCCGCCGGGCAGTGAGCATCAGGCGGTAAAGGTGTAATGACCGGTCGGAGTCGAGCTTGGGATCGAGCGCTTCATCCAACTTCCCGGATCCATCGAGGATGGATAGGTATTCTATCTTGTTCTTGAGGCGAATCGGTTTTCTGGGCACGGTCTGCAACTCTCCCGCCGCGGGATCGCGGCAATCAATTCCATGCGAAAAAAGGCGACTTCGGTTTCGGCAGCGCGAAAGTACTTCGGTCAATTTCCGGTCGATGCGATTCTAGCGGACCCTCGGTCGGCGTGGTACCCCTCCGGCGTCCGAAGCCATCAAAAGTCAAAAGTTCTTTTCCTTTCAAGCGGCCGGCGATGCTTACCGAGAGTCCGGGCCGGACTTGACAGTACCTTGCCCGGAAGCAAGTGATTGATCTGGTGCGTCGGGTTTCGGCCGTGTCCGCATCGAGTTCATGGCACTGTTGGCGCCTTGTTTCATGCGTCGCAGGAGCCTAGCGGCCCAGACGAACTCGGTGGCGAGGATGGCCAGACCGGCCGGTATAACGATGATGGCGGGACCGGGCGTGATCACCATAATCATGCCGATCAGGACCACGGTGGAGCCGATGACGAAAATGACGACTCGACGGGCGGTCTTAAAGAACATAGGTACGGCCCAGGCGAAGGATTTCCCGGATCACTTCTCCAGACGCTAAGCCAGCGTCGCCGCAACGATCGAGCAGGTTGAAGGCTCCACGAGTCTAACGTCCCCTTTTTGCGACGGATCGGAATGGAGGCCGTGCCGACGGACTCAGAACGAGAGTCGTTGCGAAATCGGCTCTTTAGTAGAAAGCGGTAACAATCAAATTCGGCTCGGTATGTTTGCCCTCGAACGGGCCGATGGTGGTGCTGGCGAACTTGATGACTATTTTTTCGTTGGCGTCGAGCCATTCGTTAATCTGATTGACCATGAAGTCCAGCGCGCCTTCGCCCAGCTTACAATGAAACGTTCGGCACCGCGTGGCTCCGGCGATGGTCGGCTGGAGCGGACGACGAAACTTCGAATCGTCCCAGGCGCCGCCGACGCCCAGTGTAACAGCGCTGGCCGAGTGAATGCGGCTGCTGGACATTTCCTCTTTGCTGGTCGCCTCTTCGTCTTCAAACTCGATCGGCTCGAATGCCTGGCCTTCCTCTTCTTCGAAGTCGGCCGCACAGTGCGAACATAAGAGCTTGCCGCCGGCGTACCGTGCGATTCCGGATTCGATGTGCTGTCGATAGACGCTCGCTCCGCAGCTACCGCATATACTGGTTACTTCATCGGTCATCGGAAAAGCTCCCAAACAGCCTCTGGTGTGGCGCGGGCGTCTCACTCGTTGCCTCACCGCTGAGACGGCGGTGCCACACCGTGTCCACCAACTCTTGCCACGGGCAGGTCACGCGGTGGATCATTGATTACCCGTGGGCAACGCCGCGCCGCAAAAATCAAAAAGCACGTGCGGAATGTGAAAAAAACGGCGATCCACAATATTCGCACCGCCGAAACGTGCGCCCAACGGCTGCTGCATCCTAAGCGCCGCACACGAACCCATCCGGCAACGCGGTACTATATTTTAAGGGCCCAAGTATGCGGGTCAACCAATCGGCGATTCCAGCTCCTTCAGGATGGAGAGCCCGGACGACGTGCCGATGCGGGACGCGCCCGCGTCGAGCATGGCAAGGGCATCGGCGGCGGTGCGGATGCCGCCCG
>JBGTDB010000477.1:0-2174 GCA_041748515.1 Phycisphaerae bacterium | reverse complement strand
GCTCGTCAAAATTGAGGGTTTGGCACAATCGACCTTTGATGAATCCACTGGTCCGGTGTTTGGATTGTCAGCCAAGTTTGTGAACGGGCCGGCCACGATCAGCCTTGCAATCCTGCCTGATGGGGCGATGAAGTTCAAAGTGGATGAAATTGCGGTTGGGGCTATTTCGCTTCGCGAATTTGCCGGAGAGCCTTCGCCAGTCAACGATTCCCGCGAGGTTCTGCCGCAGCCGACTGAACCGCCCAACGACGATTCATAGGTTTTGGCCCCGGCTTGCTTTCCAATCGCTCCCAAATTGCGGACTATATCTGCTTGGTGCGGTCTACGCCGGGTCCAAAAGGGTTTTCGCCTCGTCCAATCTCTGAAAGATCTCAATTCGCTGCGATTCGCGAAACCGACGAAATACTTCCCAAGTCGGCCTTTGGACATCCATGTCCAGGGCACGGCGGAAGTTGCTGATGGCATCCTCAAGCAATCGACGCGTGCCCGGAGGGTCGGGCGAGGGTGTGGCTGTTGCAGCGAAAAGCTGGATGTCGGCCAGAGCGACGATATCGGCCGGGCTCAGCGGATAAAGCCTCAGCACGGCGTTGCCTGCTTCGATAGCCGCGGCAAAATCGGCGGGGACATTCGACCATTCCGCCTTGCGAAGAAGAATCTGTCTGTGAAGTCGCCGGGTTGAGCAATCATGCGGGTCCCGGCGAATCGCCTCGTGCAACTCTCTCTCCGCGTAATGAAACGCCGCCGCAGCCGATGCGGCAATTTCCGATACCGCCGCCAGCCACCGAGCGTTTTCGACATGCGGCGTCGGGTCCAGTGGATCAGCCGATGCCGCCGCCTGGTAGAGTTGGAATGCCGGATGGGCCTCTAACGACGCGCCGGGCGGTAGAGTCGCTGCGACGCGGGCTTTTTTGACCAACTGCGTCGCAGAGACCGCCGGCCGAAGGACCATCGCCGCGACCACGACCGTAATGACCGCCCCAATGATGAGCGCCGCCCAATGAGAAAATGAACCCGCCTTATCAAGGACAGTTCGCGAATGGTGTCCAACAGAAAGCGCGCATGCCGCAAGCACGAAGAAGGTGAATGCACTGCCCGGAACGAACAGTGCGAAATTGATCATTTCGTGCAAAAGGAATGCAAAGAGCCCGAGCGCCACGGCCGTGGGGAACGGCGCATCCGGGCCCAATTGTAAGTTATTTGAGCCTCCCTTGGCTTCAGGCCGTCCGACTCGTTGAGCACAAGCAACAGGCCAAGCGAAAGCGGCGAATGCCGCGGCCCAGACCAGCCCGCCCATGACCGTCGTGTAATACACCATGTTGAGATCAGATGTGCCGAGAAATGGAATCCGTAGGACGGTCACGACCGCTAGCAATCCCGCTCCCCAAAGCAGGAGCGATCGCGAACTTGAATCACCTTCCCGCATGTCACTTCGTGGGCGGAGATTCGAAGTTCGCTTGCTCGACATTCGAAGCTCAGTCTCGACTGGGTCTTGACCACCTTGTTTTGGGCCGCAGATCACCAGGATTCCGCCGGAAAGAAGCACAACGAGGCCGATCGCCCCCATGATGCCCAGTTCCGAAGCGGTGTGTACAAACAGGTTGTGCGGATTCGAGATTTCTTCCGGGGCGTGGATCGGCTTGTATTGCAGGTAATGCCGGCCGAAGTTCTCTCGGCCGACGCCGGTCCAGAAATGATCGCCGATCATTTGCGCCGAAGCCTTCCAGTACTCCCATCGAAACGATAAAGACGCGCCCGGGAGGCGATCCTGGGCGACCCCGTACCCGACAATTCCCAGACCGACGAGTATGGTGCCAAGCCCGCCGATTATGATCGCCGTTCGGCGGTTTCGGCGAATCCAGCCACGAGCCGAGCCAAGGATCACCCAGAGCCCGACTCCGGCCGCGGCCGCAATCATCGCGCCGAGACTTCGGGTGAGCCAGATCGCGATCCCCCAGCAGGATGGTAATGGCGAATGTTGCGATCGTGGCAAAGACTGACGCCCATATAACGTCGCCGGGCGCTCGGTCATTGCCGGATCGCTTAGCGCGTGCCAACGATCGCCAACGCTGGAGCGCCAGTCCAAGTGCTCCGAGGCCGCACAGGGCAAGATAAGCGCCGGCGACGTTACTGTGCGGGAAATAACCGCTCGCTTCGCCGGCCTTGATCCGCTGTTC
>JBGTDB010000476.1:0-4026 GCA_041748515.1 Phycisphaerae bacterium | reverse complement strand
GGGAATCGAACCCCCGTCCCGCGACGGCTTTCGAGGCGCTTCTACGTGCGTAGTCGGCTGTTTATTCTCAGGATCGCCAGCGCCAACCGACAGGCTCTGCCAAACCCCAGCCCAACTGTTTCTCGCCCCGGCACCGTCAGGCGGCATACCGAAACCAGCCCGCTGGCTTCGTCATACGGAATAGCGGGCGTCTTCCGCAAGACGTGCTACCTGTTTTTAGGCAGCCATGGCATAAGAGTTGCCAGTTAGTTTTTTGCCAGGGGTTTTACGAGGCCTCCTGACAACCTCGGCACGCAGCGTTCTCGTCTACTCGCCCGGTCAAATCCAATCGCCCCCTGAGTCGAACAAAGCAAGACCCAACGGGGTCAGAATCGGCTCGTAGCTACCTCAGCTCTCAGCCCAAACGAGAAACACTTAGTATCTTACAATCTTAGACCGAATTCCTCAAATTTATCAAGATCGAAGCAGATCAAACTTGCTCCAATGCCTCAGCCTGTGGCGCACACCTCCCGCCATTTGAACTACAATCGCTAAAGATCGAACAACGTCTGGATCGCTCCCGATCGGACGCTCACATTTGAACTGGGTTGCGAAAGACCGCAACCAAGATGGTGCTCAGTACCACACGGCCGCGAAGTTGATGACGAATCCTAATTCTCGAATGCGGGCACGGCCTGCAAACGACAATCGATGATCGGACTCACGCGCGCATGGTACGCAAAACCCCCAGGTCCGGGAACCTAAGGCAAGCACGTGGTTGTTATTTCAAATGGATAAATGAACCCCGTCAGGGCGTCTACTACCAAACTCACGTCGATCACGTTCGGATTTGCCGCGGGGTTCAGACCGGCCGGCTGTAATGCTCCCTGAACTCGAGGGATGGCTCCCGGCAATTCCGTGATACGATCCACCATGGCCGCAACGTCCAAGACATCGGGCTGGCTTCCACTTTCAAAAGCGAACGGCGCTGCTACGTCGCCCCAAACGGTGGTTGCGACGAATGTTTCCCCGGAAAAGCCGGAGTCGTCTCCGGTATTACAACGTATCGCCTGCACGCTGTACAAGGCGTCCGGGACAATCTCCGGACCGTAAACATGAAGCTCGCCAATGCCATCCCAATTCCTGAAATACGCATCACACTGCAACGGCGCCGCCCAGAACGTACCGGACAGATCTGCAAATTGCTGAGGTGGCCCGATCCATCGCTTCTCGCCGACTTTGTGTGCAAGCTCGGGAGGAAGCTCGGCCAGGACAACGCGCATGGCCACGTTGGCCCCGGGGTTGCCGGGAACCAGCGACGCAAAACGGTTCTTTCCCGGATCGCCGCCAACGGCCAATGGAGCAGCCGGAACCGCACAGCTCTGAATCGTGAAATTCGTATTGGAAATGTCAAAGAAGATGTTGTTCGTGCCCTGCACTTTGATACGAGCCGTCGTCGTGTTCATATCCGGCATCCCGACCAGGGCCGAACCCGTATTGGGCACGGCCTCCGCCAACAACATCGGGAACGTTTGCCCGCCATCGGTAGAAAGGTAAATGTCCACAGTCGATGCGTTGACCGGCGACTGGTGCGTGTTTGCACGGTTCCATTCGATGCTTTCCACTCCGGAAAGCGTCATGGCCGTGTTCGGACGGGTAACCTGAAAAGGACCGGCGGTTTGCGTCACAGTTACCGTGATGTTCCCGGTCGAGAAAGCGCCACCGCCGGCGCGGTTGTCGCGGGCCACCACGCGGAATTTCATGTTGCGATTCACGGACGGCAGCTTTTCGCCAGCAGGTAGCGTGTTATTCAATAGGTTGCTCAATCTCGGAATAATGCGAACCGGGCTCAGTACCGGATTCCAGGATCGCACAATCGGACTGGTTCCATTATCCGGTGCGGCCAGCGTGGCAGCCGGGCCCAGATCCCTCTGCTCCCAACTGTACGTCACAGTGTCCCCATCCGAATCGCTCCCCGTCGCTGTCAGCTGAAAAGGCGTATTCGCCGGAATCGTGTAATTTACGCCCGCGCTCACAATTGGACTTGTATTGCCCGTCTCCGTAACGACCGGACAAAGCCTTCCATTCCCGTTGGTCACGAAGTTCGTAATTTCGTCCAGACTCACCGAATGAAACTTGGGATCACTGTTGAACTGGATATTATCCGCCCCGCAGATGCCGGCGTAGGCCATGATGCTCGCGCCACTGCCCGGCTCATAAGCCGTCGAGCCGTTGCGATTGCCGCAGCAGCAACTGGAGGAAGTGCCGTTAAAAGAATGGTTGGCCCCGTACTGGTGGCCCAATTCATGGGCGACATAGTCGACATAGAACGGATCGCCCGTCGGATTCGGCAGTCCGGTGACGCCCCGAGCCTTGGACGAATTAATGCAAACCACGCCCAGGCTCGCCACCCCGCCCCCACCGGTGCTGAACACATGCCCGACGTCGTAGTTCGCCGCGCCAATCACCGAGTTGAGATTCGACTGGTTCTGGCTGAGCATTGAGAACCCGTCGTTGTTCGTGTAGGGGTCTGTAGACGGATTCGTATAAACAATGAGATTGTTGTTGGCGATCAGTTGCAGACGAACGCCAAGATCGTTTTCATAAATTCCTGTCACTCGATTCACCGCGGTCACAATCGCGGAAAGCCCCGCGTTGACTGTTCCCCCGTGAAAGTTCGTGTACTCGCCCGTAGCCGCGACGGCCAGTCGATAAGTGCGAAGCTTCGTGTCCGAATCAAGAACGGCTGCGGTCGCGGCAATCGCATGGGCGTGATCGTCATGCAACTCATCCACAAGGCACGAGAATCCACCACCGCGCCGATAGTCTCGCTTCCAGTAGCTCGCGTAAAACTCGACATCATTCTTCCAGTAAGGATCGATATACGCAGCGCCGTTTGGACTGAGAATCTGTGCGTGAAAGCCCTGGACTGTCCAGTCAAATCGCACCGTCGCCGCCGGGTCATCAATTCCCTGGCCGGCATACGTCCTGATTTCCGGGAATTTGGCGGCCAGTTCCGGAGCCATTACCGAAGACTCATAAACCCAAAACCGGGCAAAGGCGCCGTCCGGCATGGGAAGAGAAATGATCGCGGGCCCGGTTGCAACGACCGTGCCTTCGAGCGGCACGCGAGCAAGCTCGTCGATCAGTCGCGGACCGTCCAGCAGACAACCTTGAAACTTCTCCGGTTGAATCCAGGGCTCCCGCACACCGGCCGTTGCGTTCATCGCCGCGCCGTCCGTCAGACGCCACGCGCCGTTCTCCTGGGGACGCTCGGCGCGAGCCACCACCACTCCAAGCCCAATGGTCAAAATCATGCCAAGAAGAATTCGCGGGGATGGCACTAATCATCTCCTTTATCGATTACGATGCCTTGTGGCTCCCGGCCAAACAGGCGGAAACCACCTTGGAGGGGAGTGTACTTAGCCATTAATATAACAGCCTATAACCCCTGACGCAAGGAAAATGGGCCCACTTTCGAACAATCCGGCCAAAAATCAGCAAATTCAGACTCTCTTGAATTGTCGATTCAGGTCGGCCTTGGTGAGACGGAGAGTCGTCGGACGGCCATGTGGGCAACTGCTGGACTTTTCAATCAGGTGTCGCTGACGCACGAGCGCCTCAATCTCAATCGGCGTCAACGGATCGCCCGCCTTCACCGCGGCTTTGCAGGCCATCAAGTCCAGGACCTTGTGAATCAAGCGCTCGGTTTGCGTCGATGCAGTATGATCCGCGCCCTCCGGCGAGTTCGCCAGCAGGTCGAGCAGATCGTTCATGAACTCCCCGACTTGTGTGTCTTTCATCAATGCCGGAAACGAATGAACCGCCACCGAGTCCGCCCCAAACGACGTTGTCTCAATGCCAAGCTTCTCAAGGAGCCCGGCGTGCGTTTCAAGCAGCGCAGCCTGACGCGCATCAACTCGCACGGTCTCCGGCAACAACAGTCGCTGTGATTCCAGGCACCCTTCCGCAATGCGCTGACGAAGTTGTTCATACATCACCCGCTCATGCAGGGCATGTTGGTCAATAATCAGAATTCCGTCGTCT
>JBGTDB010000475.1:0-3371 GCA_041748515.1 Phycisphaerae bacterium | reverse complement strand
GTTGGTATATGGACGACTTTGAGTTGCTTAATTGTCCGGAGAATCCAGTATTCCCCCCGCCGGGGCAAGAGCCTGGTGGCGCAAACAAGAACCGGTTCATTTCGTTTGTGGTTCCGGGTGATTTCGCGGGAACGGATACGGCACTTCGGGTTGAGCTCGTACAGGTCGGTATGCCGCCCGGGGCACCAGCCGGCCGGCAGTTCCGGTACGTCACTTCTATCAGTGGACCTGGTGGCCCATTGACTTGCTCGGACGACGCTCCGTTGTTCTCGGACTACGCTTGTGCCCGTTTGGGCTGCGAGCCTGAGTATCGCGACTGGGGCGGCGAATTGGGTGGGCAGGTGCTTCACGTCACGGGAGCGGCCGTTGTGCCTGCCTCGATTTTCAGCGTAGTGCACATTGCCGAGAGTTGTGGCAGCGCGCCGGACGCGGATTCGTGCGACGTAGGATCGGCGAATCTTGAGTTGGCCACCGCCGTCTGGGGCGACATCACCGGTGGATCCGGCATGCCCGACGGGTTCGCCAATGTTCTGGACGTCAGCTCCGTCGTGGACAAGGTCAAGAGTCTGGGAACTTCGTTATATGAGCCAAGGGTGTGGTTACGTGATGCCATTCCGAATCCGGCCTCATCTGCGGTCAATGTCGTTGATATTGGACATGTCGTTGAGGCGGTCAAGGAGATTCCCTATCAGTACGCGATCGACGTATGCCCTTGAGATTTGGGGGGACCGCATGACAAATTGTACATCGGGCGAAAATGCGGGTTGAGACCTGTTTGAACGATGGGCGTGCATGGCCTGCATTGCGCCATTGGAGCTTTGAACAATCTGCCCCGCTTCGAGCCAGGCAAGGATCGCAGCCGGAACCAAGCAAAGTTGGGGCTATCGGGCGGCAGTCATGACCGGAGGTGGAGCCGTACCGGATGGCGGCGGTAGTCGCTTCGGAATGCGCAGGTGCCATGACGCGCCGGAACCTTGTTCAAACACTTCAATGTCCCCGCCGATCCCGTCCATCAGAAACACGTCGGTCGATGCGGGAAACAGTTCGTTCCACGGCGCATTGTTGTCGGCATAGGTCGCAACACCGACGCTGGAGCGGCCCCGCAGCGAGCGATATCGCCACTCGGCCCCTTCATCAACATTGCCTGTGACCCAGTGGAGCCCTTCGCCATCGGCGGTGAATGCCATGGCCTTGACAGTCTCGAGTTTCGCTCCGCGACGGGCGTTATTCGTGGTAACTCCCACGAGAAACACGTACCAGGGACGATGATCGACTTCGCGAATTCCAACCAGAATGCCGACGGCGTCTCGGGATCCGGAGTTGTTCATGGAGCCAAACCGAATCGCAGAAGGTCGCGGCGAGCGCCGCGAACGCAAGTCCACCGTATCTCGCAGACAGTTCGGATCGCCATGCCCTTGAACGGCAATGTAGTTGGCCATGTCTTGTCGAAAGGCCTCGATCGGCCTGGCCGATGCGCACCCGCCCAGTAACGCGAGACTCGCGAACAAAGCCGCGAAGGCCCAAACGCGGAAACCGCCCAAGGCGGCGATTCCAAACGGAGGCCGGGGGCTTCGGTCACGGGTTGTTAAAACGAGCGGCATGTGCCTCATTCCTCCTGACTGGCCGGATGGAGGCCTTGAATTCGTGAGGTTTTGGAAGGTTGCTCCGCGGCCGAGTCGAGCATTTGAGCCAATTGCACAAAGCCGCCGCGCCGAGCTTCATCGTTTGGCGTACGGCCGAGGGTGTTTGCCGCGGCCGCATTGCCTCCCGCGGCCAGCAGAACTTGAGCGACTCCCGATTGGCCGGCTCGGGCCGCTCGGTGCAGGGGTGTGGTTCCTGAACTATCCGCCTTTCGCGGGTTGGCTCCGGCCTGCAACAACATCAGGACAATCCGCTCTTCGCCTTTTGCCGCGGCGTCGTGCAGGGGCGAGCATTCAAAATGGTCCCGGGCATTGGGGTCAGCCCGATGCGACAGCAGCAGCGCGACCATTGCCGGACGAAGCTCTCGCACCGCTACGTGCAACGGGCGCATTCCGTGAGTAGATGCGGCGTCGGGGTTAGCACCCGCGGCCAGCAGGATCTCCGCCGATCCGACATATCCCCATCGGGCGGCGCAATGCAGCGGTGTTTCGCCGTCAATGTCCGCCGAATTCACATCCACGCCGGTGGAAATAAGGCCTCCGACTTTGTCTCGATCATTGCGATAAACAGCCCACCAGAGTTCGGTCCGCCCGTGCGGATCTTTTAAGATCGGCCGCACTTCGTTCTTGGGGTTTTTTCCACCTGGCCGATCGGCAACGAGGCTTGTGATCCGGTCTGGAGGAATCCAGCTTGAATCCGGTGCAAACACGATCGGCGAAACATCAGTCTGATAGTCGTGGGCCGATCCGGGAGCATCCGGCGAAGCCGGTTTAAAGGGGGCTGTGCCCCCCGGCAAGGGTGGCCCGACGACGGCACTTGCCCGCAAAGTCGATGCATCCCGCTCCGGATTGACTGGGACCAGAACTGCGATCTTGTTCGGCGAATCAAAACAGGTATTTGCTATCTGGACCAGGGAATCCACGTCTCCGCAGTGGCCGTAATCCTCGCCGTAGTAAGTCTCAAGGTCACGGGCGATCTCTAGAAAGTCCGCTGCGGCTCGCTGTCGCCCGTGCTCGTCGCGATACCATTCCAGTACCTGATCGCATCGCTTGGCCAGCTCCTGCCGCACAAGGCCGCCGATGCCTGCATTATAAGTGTTGGGATTCAGCGCTTCGTTCCAATGGTCAGAAATAAAATGCGTGAAGAAATCGGAATTGGGTCGAACATGATCGTTCAACCGCCAATAAGCACCGTCGCGCACGCAGAGCGGCGGCCGAATTTCGCCCTTAAGACGCACAGGCTCGGTCAGGTTGCGATAGAATTTGTACCCGCTGTAATTAGCGGCCAGATCGCCATTGGAGCGAACACCTGTCGTTAACCGCCCAAGCAATCCATTTTCTGAGAAGAAGAAGTTTCCGCCCGTCCCGTTGGAGACGGCCCGAGCAATGGCTTCGTCTTCGCCGACCCCCTGATTTAACGCCCTGCGATAAGCCAAGAAATAAATGTACCCCATATGGACAAAATGAGCGTACTTGTCCACGCCAAAATAAACCCCATCGACCATGACCGTCGAACACCGCCCTAGCCGTACCAGCTTGGTCGGATCGAGCACCAGCGCCCAATGGTGATAAATCCAGAAGAGCGGCATGTACGAAACGACCAGCCCGGGATACTCCGCCTTAACCGCCGGGCTGCGAAGCCACATGTCGTAATGCTCGATGAAAAAGATCACGGCGGGATACTCGAGCAGCATGGCCCGGGCAACGGCTTCGGGCTCATAATACCGCTCG
>JBGTDB010000474.1:0-2751 GCA_041748515.1 Phycisphaerae bacterium | reverse complement strand
TGCTCAGCACCCGGCGTCCGCGCATTTCTTCCGGTGACAGCATCAGCCGCTCATAGAACGTCGTTGAGACATATACCGGCACGGATTCGACGGCCCGTCCTTCCACGACGAATGCGCCGTCGTGTGACGGCGAATGGAGGTTGAAGCTGTGCTGGGCGACGAAATCGGGCGGGGCGACAAACGTCCAGCCGACCAGCAAGGTGTAGCCGGCCGCGGCCGCCCAAATCGCCCAACGGGGCATGATATCCACCCTTAGCATTGCCAACCATAAGAGAACAACCGTGGTCACGCCGATTAGGATTGCCGGTATCGCGTGAAGAATGCGCAACTCTACGAATGGCGAGTATCGGTAGATCAAGAAAAACGGCTGGCCGATTGGAACATTGAATGCGAACAATACGATCAGAGTGGCGAAAGGAGCGAACGCGGCAATCAGGATTTTTCCATATAAATGACTCGATGGGCCCCACTCCGTTGAAACCGGTGGCGTCGGATCGAATCCATCGCTCCAGCCCGATTGAATTGGCGGATTAAGAGGCCCTGCTCTCTTAGGTCCGGCTTCGGCGGGGGCCTTTGCCCCTTTGAGCCCGGCTTCGCCGGGGGATTGATTCGCGGATCGGGCGGACATGATTGCATTCTGGCGGGGCGAATCGCTGACGGCAACGCTTGGACATTCATGGACAGGCTCTTCGCGCTCATCCTCCCCGACTTTTAAGGAAAGGATTTTTCAAAGTTGAAACTGCCAGTCCGTGGCGTTTGTCTCATGGCAGCCCGCGCGGGCTGATCTTTGAAACTCTCAATGGCTCGCGAAATGGAATAGGGCCCGCGGCTTGCAAAGGCCGGGCGAAGGCGCCAATTTTGCGATTTTCCACCAGTTTTTCGCGAATCACCGTTGAATCAGGTCCGCGATTCAGCGAAGATAGGCCCAATGGAGGGTCTATTCATGAGGGGTTCCGCGATATTCCTGGCGTTGTGCCTTTCGACGGCTTCCGGGCAGGAAGTCCGCATTTACTACGACACGGTCGAGGCCGATGGGCGCCTGTCGGGCGGGCGGATCACAGCCGATTTGTCGAATGCGGCCGATCGGTTGGAGCTCGGGGCGGACCTCCCCGTCGGCTTTCGGCAAATCAACTGGCCGGTGACGACCCTCTTCAGCCACGGGCCCAGTTCGAATCGGGTGGATATCGTCCTGTTGGGCGATGGCTATCAGGACGTCGAAATGGGGGCCTACGCGGCCCACGTGGACACGGTGCTCACGTCATTCCTGGCCGAGGAGCCCATCGCCGCTTACCTGACCTATTTCAACGTTCATCGCGTTGATGTCACGTCGGTCGATTCCGGCGTGGACGAAATCGACCTTAACATTTTCAAGAACACGGCTCTGGACATGGCCTATGGCTGTTTCGGCATCGATCGATTGCTTTGCATCAATGTGAGCAAGGCCGCGGCCGCGGCGGCGTCGGCCCCGGCCGTGGATCAGATTCTGGCCCTGGCCAACTCGACGCGCTACGGCGGCGCGGGTTATCCGGACAACAACATCGGCACGCTGGCGGGCAACAACGGCTCGGCCGTCGAAATCGCCCTGCACGAATTCGGTCATTCATTCGCCGACCTGGCCGACGAATATCACTATTCGGATGGAGCGACGTATAACGGCTTTGAGCCCGTCGACGCGAATATCAGCATTTATAACGCAGCCGTTCAGGTCGCTCAGGAGCGCAAGTGGTTTCGATGGATGGACCTGCCCAATGTGGATGCTTTTCAGGGAGCGGGATACCATCAATTCGGGCTATATCGCCCAACTTTCAACTCCAAGATGCGCTCGCTTAACCGCCCGTTTGAGCAGGTCAACGTCGAACAGTTCGTCATGTCGCTTTATCAATCGGTCTCTCCGGTGGACGATGCCTCCCCGGTTTCGGCGATGCCCCTTTCGCCGTGCGATCCGCTGTTTGTCGTACCGCTGGAGCCAGTCGGACATAACTTGCAGGTTCGATGGTCGGTAAACGGGTCTGGCGTTCCGGGGGCAACGGGGCCGACGTTTTTGCCCACCGATGGGTCGCTGGTCGCGGGGCTGAATACCGTTTCGGTAATCGTCAGAGATACGACGACGCGCGTTCGCGATGAGGAATTCCGCGACGCGTTCATGACTTTTGCGCGGCAATGGCAGGTTTCGTCGCTGGGCGCGAGCGGCGAGTGCGCCTGCGTGGGTGCGTCGCCCGCGGTTCAGGAACCGGCTCCTGTCGATCGCAATCGCTATATCGCTTTTGAGCCCAACGCCTCGGCGGAAGGAACAGCGATACGGGTCACGCTCGTCGAGCTAATGCGGCCGGATCCGCCCAACCCGCCGTCGGTGCCGCCTCCCGATTATTCGTTGCTGGAGGGTCAGGTACGTTGGGTCGGCCCACCACAGCTTGTGACCAGCGATGGCAATCCGCCCGTCGGATTCTACGCGGCAACCCTTCAATGCGAGCCCTCCTATTTCGACTGGAACACGGTTCCGCTGGTTTATGTTACCGGCACCGAAATCGTCCCCAGTTCACTCTATTCCATTCAGGTTCTAGACGCGGGATGCAACCCCGATGAGGAGCTCAGCTACACGCCCGAACTGCTTGTTTCAACGGGACGTTGGGGCGACGTGGCTGAACCGTTCCAGCTTCCGGATCCCGCGCCGCTGTCGCAGCCAAACGTGCTCGATGCTTCCGCCGCGGCCGATCATCTCAAGGGTCAACCGGGGGCGGCGCTTCGGCCGCG
>JBGTDB010000473.1:0-3561 GCA_041748515.1 Phycisphaerae bacterium | reverse complement strand
ATTGGCCTCGGCCTGCCCGATGTGCCCGGCGGTGAAGTCGTGCATCCGGCCGTCACGGATGGTGACAAAGTTACACCGAAAAATAAGCGCGTCGGCCCCGGTGGAGATGCCTTGAGCTGCCGCTTCGAGGGGGGCTCGGCCTATGTAGTCCGTTCGCGGGTCATAGCCGAACAGCGACAGCGTGGCCACATCGCTTCCGGGCGAAAAACCGTCGGGAACGGTTCTGACCAGTCCCATTCGGCCGCTGGCGGCGATCGCGTCGAGATGGGGCGTGCGGGCAAAATCCAAGGGCGTTTTGCCGCCGAGTTCCGGCGTCGGCTCGTCGGCCGCGCCATCGGGCAGTACCACGGCGAACTTCATGGTCGAATCCTTTCGAAGCGAAGTCTATCGACACCATGCTAACAGTCCAAACCCTTTTGACGGGCGGGCGTTGAAGTTGATCGGCCGCTGTTCGAGTAGGCCAAGTCCGGGACATGTACGGACACCGAATTAAATATGAGTTTGTCACTGTGCGCCGGATATGGTGGCGGTTGGAGTCAGGAACGATGATCCAAATCACTGGGCAAAGTCGGAGCAGCAGTGTATGATGTTTGGTCAGGTCTTGAGTTGACGGCGTGAGGAGCCCTATGGCCATTGGAAGGCAAGGAGGCAATGCATGAATCGCCGCGAGCGCATTCCCGTGCTAACAGGTTCGATGACGGCGCTGGTGACGCCCTTTCGCAACGGCGACGTCGACTGGGCGGCGCTGTCGTCGCTTGTCGAGCGGCAGACCGAAGACGGGACGGACTGGCTGGTTCCCTGCGGTACGACGGGCGAGACCCCCACGCTCACTCATGGAGAGCGGAACCAGCTTCTCGACACCGTTATCGCGGCCGTGGACGGGCGATGCCCGCCGGCAGAGCCGGATAGACCCGGGCAATGCTCGGCGGCAAAGCCGGATGGAACCGGGCGATGCCGGGTGATGGCCGGGACGGGATCAAATTGCACGGCCGACACGGTTGAAATGAGCAAGGCCGCGGCGTCAGCGGGGGCCGACGCCGTGCTGGTGGTCACGCCGTATTACAACCGCCCAACGCAGGAAGGAATGTTTCGGCATTTCGCCGCGGTGGCCGAGGCGGTTTCGCTGCCGATTGTTTTGTACAACGTCCCGGGTCGCACGGGGGTTAATCTTTCCAATGAGACGGTTGCGCGGCTGCGCGCGGAGTTCCCGCACATTGCGGCTTTGAAAGATGCTTCGGGCGTCGTAGACGGCGTGACGGACTTGTTGCAGAGGTGTGAAATTATCGTTCTTTGCGGGGACGACGTACTGACCTGGCCAATGATGGCCCTCGGGGCTTCGGGCGTGATTAGCGTGCTTTCAAATATTGATCCGAAATCGATGAAGTCCCTGGTGGCGGCGGCTTCGCGGGGTGACACCGAGACAGCGCTGGCTTACCATCGGCGGGTATGTTCGCTGGCCGGAGGGCTGGGTCGATGGGGGCCGAATCCGGTACCCATCAAGACGGCCATGGCCGTAGCCGGTTTGATTTCAGAAGAGTTCCGACTGCCGCTATGCCCGCTTGATGCGGATGGTCGGCGGGCGGTTGAGCGACTGCTTGTTCAACACGATCTGGCGGGGAAGGCCGTGGCTTTGTCATGATTGGCGCCACCCATACTGTTGCCATGGAAAGACCGCAGCTTGGATTTGTCGATCGGGCGGCCGCGTGGCTGGCGATTGGGCTGGTCGCGTGGATTCTCTTTGAGTTTGGTTGGCGCCTCGCGCGTCCCATGGATCCGCAGGCACCGCTGAGCCTGCTTAGCAGCGGGACTTCGTTTTTCTCCGTCTTTCAGCTTGGCATTGTGGCGATCGGGTGCGCAATGCTTGCGACGCTGATCGCCGGGGGGCGACTGGCGGACATCGGCCCATTCGCGGCTGGCGCTGGATTGGTGCTCCTTTCCCTGCGCGGCGATTCCGCGGAATACTTCCATCTGGAGCGAACGGCGACGAGCCTTGTGGGTGGACCGGGCAATACCGGACTCGCGTGGGGTTTCTTGTTCGAATCGCTTTTCTGGATCGCGGTGCTTGGGGTCAGCATTATCCTTTCGGGGTGGCTGACGAGTCGGATTCACGCTCCTTGCGAAATGCCGGACGATGAGGAGGCGGTTTTTCCGCCGCTTCGCCCGGCGATGACGGATATGCCGACAGGCGGGCATGATTTGAAGGCGGGGTTGCCCGCATCGGGGGTCACAGGGGGAGAAAGGCGGGGGTCGAGTGCCTTGACCGGGCTGACGCGAGCGGGCATCGCCCGCTTCAATCCGGCTACTCCGGTTGTGCTGGGGGTGACGCACGCCGCAATCGTCGTCGTCGCGTCGCAGCTTGCGTTTCGACTCCTTGCCATCGGGTCGTCCTATCGGGCGATCGAGAATTCCCAGGCGGTGTTTACGGTGGCGGCGTCGGTTTGCATCGCGTGTTATTTCGCGTTTCATTTCGCGCCGGCGCGTACCGCGTTTTGGCCGGTTGTGGGCGTGGTCGTTTCGATCTTGATTGCATATCTACTGGCCGTGGTTCAGCCTGCTTCTCCGGTGCTGCCGCCCACGATCCCGAGTAGTCCGTTCCTTCGCGTGCTTCCGATTCAGTTCGTTGCCGCAGGCGTTGCGACGGCGGTTGCCATGACATGGTGGATGTATGGCTTTCCACAACGTGAGGGCCAGCGCGCTCAGCGTGCGGGGGCCTGATGCTTTTTCGCCGAGCCAAAGAAGAAGCCTACGCCACGCTACGCAGGCACATGATCCGCGAAACCGAGGCAGCGCTGCTCTATGGAATACTGTTTCCGGATCGCGTGCCGCGAATCCCGACGGTTGAAGTGAGCCGGGCGACCTGCGATGCCGGTTTTAAGCGGGCCGCGCCCGCGTTTGATCCGCAGTTTTCGGAGAAATGGTGGGAACTCGTTCTGGCGGGCGATGCCAGCGTGCTTCCGCGGCAATTGGGTGCTGGTCGGCGAAGCCGGTTCTGAGCCGGGCGTGCCCGCCGGGGGTCGGCCTGTCTCCGGTCTAATGTCGTGCATTGGGGGCGTGAGTCATTCACTTTGTTCTGCTTGTCCGCGACAACGCTGCTGGGGGTTCCACGCCTCGAACCGTTCCGAGGCGGTCGCGGCGTAGATCAGACCCTCATCGCCTGCTCGTTTCACGTCGGTGACCTGGACGGCATGGCCGGGGTTGGGCTGGATAGCGCGCTTCCGTTCTTCGAAATCACTGCGGATTTAAACGGAGCGGCGTGCAATGAGCCAAGCGCAGACAAAAACGCTGCAATTTGAATTAAATGTGTTCTTTTCATAATTTTCTCGGAATCAGTTGTTGATATGCCGCAGGGGGAAGAATGCCTGTATCAAGAAACTCCTGATCGACAGCGCGGAGGCTGAACCAAATTTTTCAGGTTTGCAATAGCGCGATTCATAAATGCGAAAAAAGATCCGCAACGCCATGCGATGATGAGAATTACGCAAGCACGCATACAAACGAGACAAGATACCGCCGACCGGACTCGAACCGGTACGCCTGTGAGGGCAATGGATTTTAAATCCA
>JBGTDB010000472.1:0-3807 GCA_041748515.1 Phycisphaerae bacterium | reverse complement strand
ATGATCATGTCAGCCAGCTTGGCGTCGAGTTTCCCGAGGTCTCGGTTGACCTTGGCCGAGGCCTGCTTTATCAGGCCCATGGCCCGGATGAATCGTCGTCCGAAGCGGTAGCCGCTGATGGGGAAGTTTTCGACGGCGCGTTGAGTTTGCGCGCCCCAGTAGGCCGAGGCCGGAACGGTCATCTCGCCCATGCTGTCTCTTTCGATGCGGGTTTCGTTCACCATGATTCTCCAAGCGACGTTTGGGGGCCTAATCCAATCGCCCCGCGGATTGTTACGAGCCGGAGATTATACTGCCTTGGATCGATCTCGCACGAGTCCTGATTTTGATGGATTTTGGCCGAGATATTTGTCGAACGACGTTGTCCGTTCTTAGCCCGAAGGTTTCGGAGGGGGACAGCGATCATGCCTGTTACCGCCACCGGAGATCAATTTCTGTTCAGCCGGTTGCTGACTTGATTGCCACAACTGTCCCGCTAATCCATCAGGCCGCCGTTCGTCATTATCGGCGTGATTATGCGCTCGCCACATCGCGAGAGTGCCATACAATAGTCTTCATGGACATGATCGTGGCCGAGAGTCTGACCAAGGCGTTTCCCACGCCCACGGGCGACGAGAAGATCGCCGTGGACGGGATCAGCTTCCGCGTGTCGCAGGGTCAAATTTACGGGCTTCTCGGGCCCAACGGGGCGGGAAAGACCACCACGTTGCGGCTGCTAAGCGGGCTGATGGCACCCACGCGGGGGACGGCCCGGCTCGCCGGGTACGACGTGGCCACCCAGCCGCAACAGGTCAAGCGCGTGCTCGGTTTCCTGACCGCCAGCACAGGGTTGTACCAAAGGCTGAATCCCCGTGAGTTGCTCATCTACTTCGCCCGGCTGCACGGGCTTTCGCAAGATCAGTCCATTGCCAGGGCCGACCATCTGATCGAATGGCTCGGCATTCACCCCTTTGCCAGACACCGATGCGGGGCCCTTTCCACAGGACAGAAGCAGCGGGTCAACATCGCCCGGGCGCTGGTGGCGGACCCTCCGATCCTGATCATGGATGAGCCGACGCTGGGGCTCGACGTGCTCAGCAATCGCGTGATTCTCGAATTCATCTGCCGCGAAAGAGAAGTCGGCAAGACCATCATTCTTTCGACACACTATCTGGATGAGGCCGAAACGATGTGCGATTGCATCGGGCTGCTGCACGACGGGCGTCTGGTCGCGGAAGGGGATCTTGAGACGCTACGCGGCATGACCGGGCAAAAGAGGCTCTCGAACATCTTCCTGTCGCTCATCGGCGCCGACCGGCCGGGGGGCACAGCCCCTTTAAACCCGGCTTCGCCGGGGGCGTTGGAGAGCCACGGAGTCAAAGAGCCGCGAAGCGTCGAAGGGTAATACGCCGGGCACAGAAGTACGATTTGAGGCATTAACGGATGAGGTTCCAGCACCGAATTACTACAATTTATCGGAAGGAACTGATCGACATACTCCGCGATCATCGGACGCTTATCGCCATGATCGTCGTTCCGATCGTGCTCTATCCGCTGCTCATGCTGGGGTCTGTGCAGGCGGTCAGCTTTCAGGCGGAAACGCTCAGGGTCGAGGCCATCACGATAGGCGTTGTTGGCGACGAGCAGCGAAAGATGCTCAGCGCCCTGATCCGAATGGATGCGGAGATTCTGAGCCGCGAATCGACGGACGACTTCGGGGGCGATGCCCAACCTTCTGGGCCGGATGCGGGTGGGCAGAAATTATTGCGGCCTGACGCGGACGAGCCGCCGGGCATCGCCCGGGATAAACCGGCTTCGCCGGCCCGCATGTTAATTGACGAGAAGGTGGCCGTGTTTGAGAGTCGAGAGCAACTCGAGCAGGCGATCCACGCCCGGCAGGTTCCCATCGGTGTCTTGTTACTCGATGAATCGGGCGATCTACTGAAAGAGTTCCCGACGCCCGGCGATGCCGGGTTCCAACGATTTGCGCCAGACATCGCCCCTGATGCCGAATTCCTTGATGTTCAGATACTTGCCGATTTTGAAGAACCCCGCGGCATGGCCGCCAGCAGCCGACTGCGGACCTTCTTTGATCGGCTCAACCAGAGACAGCGAGAAGCGCGGGACTACGCCGATCCCTATCGCATTCAGCCGGTGGACATGTCCAGCCCCGCCTCGGTGCTGGGGGCGGTGCTGCCGCTCATTCTGATTCTGATGACGATCACCGGGGCCATCTATCCGGCGATCGACCTGACCGCAGGGGAGCGCGAGCGGGGCACGCTCGAGTCGCTGATGGCCTGCCCCGTGCCGGTCATCGACCTGATTGTTGGGAAGTTCCTGGTGGTGACGACGGTGGCGGTGATGGGCGCGGCCCTGAACCTGGCGAGCGTGACGGCCACGGTTTATTTCGGCGGGTTCGGCGAGCTGATCGCCCAGGAAGGCGGTCGGTTACCGATCGGCACCATGGTTTTCATTTTGCTGGCCTTGATTCCGTTCGCGGTGTTCATGTCGGCGATCATGATGGCGGTTTGCAGCTACGCGCGCACGTTCAAGGAGGCCCAGAATTACGTGACGCCGGTGATTCTGGCAGTGTTGATCCCTGGTGGAATCGCAGCATTCCCGGCCACTCGGCTGGAGGGCGTGATGCTGGTTATGCCGGTGGGGAACATGGTGGCATTGGCCAAGGAACTGCTGCTGGGCTCCACCGTGTCGATCTGGGATACGGCCATCGTGCTGCTCTCGACCTGCCTTTATGCCGGAGCGGCGATTACCGCGGCGGCGGCGATTTTTGGGAAGGAAAGCGTCGTATTCGCCGACGCCGGATCTTATCGCGGCACCTTCAGGCGTTCGCAGCGACGCTGGGAGGGATCGCCGAGTGTTACGATGGGGCTGCTGCTTGTTGCGCTATTGTTTCCGGCATGGTTCTTTCTCCAGGCCAACCTGTCGCCCGGGCCCGCCGGCGAAGCCGGTTTCAACCGGGCGATGCCCGGTGGCGACGTGCGGCCGTTGCTGCACGCGACGGCATGGCTGATGCCGCTGCTGTTTATAGCGCTTCCGCTCGGGGTGATGTGGTTCTGGAAGGTGAACCCAACTCGCGGCTTTTCGTTGCGGATGCCGGAGGCACGATACCTTTTGGCGGCCGTCCTGATCGGGGTGTCGGCCTGGGCGCCGGCCCATGAAATCAACGTGCTTCAACAGAAATTGCTGGGTACGCCGGCTCCGGTGGTGGAAAGTGCCCGGTTGCTCTCGGAATCGATCGCGCTAATGAGCCCGTTGTTGGTCATCCTGATCCTTGCGGTCGTTCCAGCCATCAGTGAGGAGCTCCTTTTCCGTGGGTTTCTATTGAACGCATTGGGTTTTGGAGGGCGAAACTCGCAAGCGGGTGGCAATGGCGACGGGCGGAAATGGGCGGCGATCATAGCATCGAGTGTGGTCTTTGCGGTGTTTCATTTCTTCCTGTTCAAACTGCCGGTAACGTTCGCCCTTGGCGTGATTCTGGCTTACTTGTGCTGGCAGTCGCGATCCATTGTCCCTGCGATTCTGGCCCATTTTCTGCACAATGCGACGGGCGTATTGCTGGTGCTTCGACCTCAATGGTTTGGTTGGCTTGGTAGCGGCGAAAAACCCGAATCAGAAAGCTGGGCACACCTGCCCGCGCCGGTTGTCATGGCAGCGGTTGGCCTTTTAATTGCGGGCGTTGTGATCTGCGTTAGAAAGCCAGTTCGTGTGGACGTACGTGAGCGACTTGGCGATGTGGCTTGAAATGCTCCAGAACATCAATGTCCCGGTCGATGAACTGGCGGGTCTGTTCCAAGAGAAAATGACTGA
>JBGTDB010000471.1:0-3143 GCA_041748515.1 Phycisphaerae bacterium | reverse complement strand
GCCGCGGGCGACGCACGCCTCCCAGAGCTCATTAAGCACACGGGCTCGTTCGCTTTCGTACAACGCCGGGAACTGCGCATCCTTGTAATATGGAAAGTGCCCGCTCGTACGATAGAGTTTCAGCCGCCCGATGTGCGGCGTATAAACGAGGTTGTAACCGAGCTTGAGCATCTCGTCGGTCAGGTAATTTTGAAGCTCGGTCCGAACGATCGAACCCTTGGGCATCCAGAGCACGACGCCAGGACCGACCGTGTCGTCAATATGGAACAGGTCGAGCTCTTTGCCGATCACGCGGTGGTCGCGGCGCTTGGCCTCCTCCAGCCGGGTGAGATGTTCTTCGAGCGATGACTTCTTGAAAAAAGCGGTTCCGTAGATTCGCTGGAGCGGTTGATCATTCACGTCGCCGCGATAATGCGAGCGGCTTACCTGGCGAACCTGGAACGCTTTGACCACCCCGGTTGAGGGGACGTGCGGCCCCCGGCAAAGATCTTCAAAGAATCCGCCCGGCTCGGGCCCGGTGACGTAGAAGCTCAGGCAATCGCCCTCGGCCCGCTCGGCGTTGTCAATTTTGTAACGATTGCTCTCATCGCGGAGCTTGCTCATGGCCTGCTCGCGTGGGAGCTCGTAACGGCGGAAGGGACGGTTCTCCTTGATGATCCGCGACATTTCCTCTTCGATTCGCGGGAAATCGTCGGGGGTGATCGACCGATCCAGATCGACGTCGTAGTAAAATCCGTCCTCGAGCGGGGGGCCGTAGGCCAGCTTGGTCTCGGGGAACAGTTTGCAAATGGCCTCGGCCATGATGTGGGCCGTGCTATGGCGAAGGACAAACAGGCTGTCCGCGTCTTCGTCGTTCGTGGTCAGGAGCTTCAAATCGCAGTTGTCGGGCAGGGGGCGATTGAGGTCCACGACTTCGCTGTGCCCGTTGGAGGTGACCCGGGCGGCGACGGCCTGTCGGGCCAGCCCTGGACCAATCGATAAGGCCACGTCGGCCGCGGTCGATCCGGCAGGGTATTCGCGTTCGCTACCGTCTGGGAGACGGACTTTCAAATGAACCACTCCTGCCCATCGCCGTCCGGGTAGGACGGCGTGGACGACCGGCAGAGCCGGTTAAACTTGGGCGTTGCTCGCCCCCGGCCCCGACCCGACCAGCTTGCCGCCTATCGCGAGGACGGGTCGGCCAATTACCGGTCTCAAAACCGCCTGAATAATGCAAAAGCGGCTCCAATGCCGACGGCGCCGGGGCAACCTCGGACACGGCCTGTTGAGCCATGCAACGGTCCGAAGGTTGCCATCTTAGCGCGTCATCGAGATTGGAACCGCTTTCAACCAGAATACATCGAAATACTACGGGGAGCCCGCTGTCGGGCAGCCCCGCAATGACTTCAATCCAATATATCCCATCGGGAAGCCAGGTCAAGAACTTAATCGGCCGGAATCGATACTCGGCGGGTCGCGATATCGACGGTTTCCGCGGAGCGATTCCGGAAAAAGCCGAGGCGGCCTGGGTGGCTGGATTCGGCAATTCTTGAGGAGCCGCTCATCCGCTGGAACCCGGCCCGGATTCGGCAGGCGGCGGGGGGAACCGCAGCAGGGGGGCGACCCGATGGACGGTTTTGGGGCCGATGCCCCGGACCTGGTCGAGGTCGGCCGCTCGGCGAAAAACCGGATCGCTTCTCACAGGCCGCGAGGATCGAAAACTGACAATCTCGCGGGCCAGTCCTTCCCCGATCTGGGGGAGCATCGACAGCTCCCACCAGGGGGCGATGTTGGGATCGATACCCGGCAAGAACGGGCTCGGGCGGGCGTTGCCTGCGGCCAGGATCTCCGGCGAAGGCGTTGTCACCCTAACCCCTGAATCGACGGTTTTCCATGCCCGGGCACCGGCTATGACAACGATGAATCCAATGAGAATGACGAGCGCCGTAAGCCGCTCCGCACCAGAGCTTCTTTGGCCGGTGGCAAAATTCGAGGGCGGGGTCGTAGGGGAGCAAGCCGGCGGCCGAGTCTCGCCGGTGCGACGTGCTAATTGCGGAGAAGCGACGGTCATCAGCAATCCGCCGAGTCAGGGGGCCGGCCCGCGCTGTTGAGAAGCCGGTAGTAAGTCCTTGCGAACCGCCAGAAGCTCACGATAGGCCTCCTTAGGGGCCAAATCGCTGCGGAGAAGTCCGCCGAATGGAATCTCCTGCTCGGCCCGGTCGGCAAAAGTCTGCCACGAGACGCTTTCAATAAAGGGTTTGCTGAAGGCAATTTCCATAAAACGTCGAAGCCACTGGGCTTGGATCGGTTCGCTCCAGGGTTCGTGCCAAGTGCCGGCGGGAAACACCCGCTCTAAACCGGCTGCGCCGGCGGGCAACGCCCGCTCTGAACCGGCTGCACCGGTGTCGCCCGCTTCGTCCGCCCTGGCTAGCGGCAGTCCCGAGGGAACTTGCACGCCGGTGATGTGCAGTGGTTTGCCCAGCCTGCTGAACTGGTCGAGCATTGAGGAAACCTGGAACATATCCCGTGTGATTTCGCCATCGCGCGCAGCTCCAAAGTCGAGCCGCAACCCGAAGGCGTCGAAACTGACGCCGCCCTGAATGGCCATGTCGGCGTAGAGTAGCGGCGGAATAGTGCGCTGATTGCGGGCATAGTACTCGCCCCACGGGCAAGCGATTTCCAGGATCGCTGTGCCTCTCGGGGAGTGTTGTTTCATCAGGGCCGCCGACATGCGGGTCAGCTCCATCAACTGGTCGAAGCTGAAGACGAAGCAATTGCTTGCGTGAATGCCGCTCGCAACCGTCCACGACTGGATGTACTGCCCGTATCGGTTCATCACCCGCCGGGCGTGCTCGAAGGCCAAATCTCGAATGGTGTCGAAGTCCGTTTCCCAGATGTACAACCAATCGGGCACATTTCGCTCGTGAAATGAAACCAGGGCAGAAGCCCGAATCGGGGTCTGGTTCTTGACCAGCAATTCGACCCAGGTATCCAGCGGTTTCCAGTTGAAAGCCTGCTCGGTGGGTTCGATTTCGCGCCACGTAATCGGCAAGACGACGAAATCGGCCGCGGCCAATAGCCGTTTGCGCGTGGCTTCCGACGGCGGATCGAGATGGACACCGCAACCGATGGCCCGACGGGGCACCGTACCGCCGGGTTTTTTT
>JBGTDB010000470.1:0-3957 GCA_041748515.1 Phycisphaerae bacterium | reverse complement strand
CAGTTGAGCCGCAGAACCCGTGGTCGGAGGCGATCAACACCAACGCATCGTCTCCCGCGATCTCAATGACTTTCTTCAGGAATCCATCGACTATTCGATAGTAGTCCCAGCAACGTTCGCGCGTTCGGATGAATTCGGGCGTCGGATCGGCGGGCTCCAGCGCCGGGTCAAGGTATTTCCAGAGCAGATGCTGGAGCTTGTCCACACCGTCGAACACAATTCCGGCGAGTTCGCAGGGTTCGTGAATCAACAGGTGCTTCATAACCGAGAACCAGTGTCGCTCACGTTGGATGTGAAGGTCGATCCACGGCCCGTAGTCCTGCATTTGTGAACCGGCAACGGCCTTCTTCTCCTCTTTGAAGTTCATTGCCAGTTGCATGATGTCGAGGTCCGGAATCTCGCGCTCGAGGCGTTCGACCAGCCCCGCCGGATGGCTGTGTTTCTTCACCCAACGCCAGGGAACCCAGCCGGGCACGATAAACCCGTTGATTCTTGGGGCGGGGCTGTGTTTAACGAAATTAAGGCTGGTCGCTCTTCGGCCTGCACGGCTGACGATCGACCATATCGTCTCGCAACATACCCATCGCGAGTTGGGAATGCGCAGGTAGGGCGAATCTTCCGACTCGAACTGAAGGAAATTGAAAATGCCGTGGGCACCGGGCGATCGGCCGGTGACGAGCGTGGTCCAGGCAGGCGGAGTGAGCGGCGGAATCGTCGACGTCAGCGTTCCGCAGGCTCCTCGGGACATGAACTCACCAAGAAACGGCATGATGCCGCGACGAACAAGATCGTCCAGCACGGTGAAAGTCGCCCCGTCGAGGCCGAAAATAACGGTTCTCGGTCCCATGCTTATCCGTTTGGTTCGGTCAGGCTGACGGTCAGAAAATCCAGTAGCTCGCCGACACTAATATCCGAAGCCTGTCGCTCGACGGCCCTCATCAGGAACTCCGCGAAGGGTAGCGACCGATCGTAGTGGTCCTCGACCGCCGAGCCGAGCGCGACCGCGTCGATGGACTCAAAGCCCAGGTCGCGAAAGAGTTCGGTCTGCTCGGTGATCTCGTCCGAATACTCCCAGTCGTTTCGCAAGTCGGTCATAATCTTCATGACATCTCTGCGTATACTTTCACGATTCAGCGGCGGCACGTGCGGTCCTTTCGCTCTGGGCGATGGCGATGATGAAGTCGCCGTCGCGAATGATCTGCACAATGAATTCTTCCGACGCTTCGACTACGGCGAGGTTGTTCTGATGCGCACCCCTTGCCCCGACTTCACTCTCCAGCGCCCGCGAGACGACTATTCGACCGCCCGCCGGATCGATCTTGCGCAGGGCGAGTCGTTTGGGATCATGGCACAGGCCGACGCCCAATGCCTTCCCCGCGGCCTCCTTGGCACACCAGGCGCGGGTCAGCCATTCGTTTCGATCGGCGTGGCCGTTGAGCCCGGCAATCATGTCGCGCTCGCGTTCCGTGAAAGCCACGGTCTCAAAGCCTTCGTCACGCTCTGTGAGCGTCTCCATATCGATGCCCAGAGGGTCTCGACCTGCGGCGGCGACGGCCACGGCGACTTTGTGTGCGATGGAGACCTCGGGCGCGCCGCCCGTTTGTTTGGTCCAATAACCGGCTGCCCGTGGTTTCCCGTTCTCGCCCTGCGTAATCTCAACATCTGCCGGGTATATCGACAGGTCGTAATTGCGGCGGATCCAGGCGCGCACGGCATCCTTGGCGACCGCGCGGCCGAAGAGCCATTCAGTCCGCCGAGCACCATTTCCTATCGCCCGATATTCTCCGAGTTCGCGACGGCTCAGGATCAGATGAGCCCAGAGATTCTCCCACATCTTCGAGCCTATCTCGCCGAAGGGCGCCATCCGGCGGCACTCGACATCCAATGCGCCGGCCAATGGGAGGTCCAGCGGTCGGCTGACCATGAACTTATTGGGGAATCGCCAGAAATCGTAGAATTCCGCCTCCCAGTAGAAGCGCCAGTCATCCCACCCGCTGATCCGCATCCAGAGCGAGCCATCCGGGGCGATCACGTCCATGTCGGCCTGAACCTGGCGATTCGTGACGCTGGTGATTCGCAGGTGGCAATCGCATTGTTGTCCGGCAGCGAGGTTTTCACGAAAGAGCGATAATTCCTTGATTCTAATGGGGAATAGCACGAATCCTTCGTTGAGGAATTCCACCGGCCAGTAGCCCACCAGTTGTCCGGCCGCATCGAGCAGGAACGGATCGAAAATGAATTGCGGCGATGGGTTATCGCGAAAGCAGTGGGCCGACGAAGCCCCGTCGACGTTCGTGGGCAGCACGCGGAGTTTGGCCAGCAAGCCGTCTTCACCGACGGTGTCGATCGATGCCACGCCGCGAAAGCGCGGGCCGTGAAACATCCGCCGATCCTCATACACCTGCACGGCCGTGTGCGCCGCCGGCCGCAGACCCTCCAGATTCAGTGACTCCGGCGATGGCGAACTCGGATATGCATCCGCAAAGACCAACGTGCCCTCCGCAATCGGGGCGGATGAGTCAGTCGGCGCCTCGGAGCCGCAAGCGCGCCGAACGTAAACTTGAATCTCATTGTCATTGCGGCGCTCGGCCGTAATCTCAATTCGAACACGCGGCCCTCCGGGCTCAATCTCGATCCAGCTTCCTGCGTAGATGTTGCGGGCTCTTATGACACGGCGGTTAGGCTCGAGAAGCTGGGCGACTTCGGCCATCATTTCCAGCGTAACGGTTAGTGGCACGATGTGCAGACGTTCGCGGGCGGCGTCAACTTCGGAAACAAATGGATCGAAACAGTGATCCACAAGATAAAGATCCTGTTCGATGTCGAACTCTCGTACCACGACGACTCTTGATCCCGGTATGTACTCAAGTGTCTCCGCCGCGAAGGCCATCGCAGCCGCCGGATTGAATGGCTCAGACGCTCTCCCGGGGGGGCGGTGGGTCGGCGTTGTTATGCCGGATTCCTCGACGACTCTCGGAACATCCGTATGCCCTCTGCCGTCCATGTACGTCCTCAAAACGTCTTCATTGACCTGAAGGAATCGCTCCATCAAGTGAAAGTGCTCCATCATGACTTGATCGGCCTGTGCCGGGTCCGAGCTCCGCACTTTCGCACCAACTCCCGCGACCGTGTTTGTGAATTGAGCACACGGATTCGGAAGTGGGTGCGGGAAAGCGGAGCCTGCCGATTCCGGGTTGGGCAATGGCTGCGCGCTGAAAGCGACAGATTCGTCATGCCGGTTCTTGTTCTGACTCGCGGGCTGCTCACCAGGCGGGTTGCCGGAAGTCCGACGTGGAACCGGAAGTGTCAGTTTCGGGCAGCACAGCGAAATCTGCATCGCGCCGGGCTCGCGGGCCTCATCCTTCGGACGATCAGTCTCTGGATCGAAAGAAAGCGCTCGTGGCCCACGGCGCTCATACAGCGGCGCGAGGTTCATCGGCACGTGCAGCGCCGCAAGTTGGGCGAGGGCATGACAAAGTGACGCGATGTCCGATTTCGCATGGTGATTCGTGGCGATGGCCACGTGCGGCCGTCCGCGAAGAACATCGTTCACAAACGCCGAGAGGTTCGATCTCGGGCCGACCTCGACGAAGACTTTCGCTCCATCAGCGTACATGGCCTCGATTGTGTCGCGAAAGCGAATGGGCCGGGCGAACGTATTGGCCAGCAATTCGACAATTTCTCCGACTTTGGACGGGTACGGCCGGGCCGTTGCGCTGGAATAGAGGACGCATTGATTTGGTGATCTGTTAAACTGGAAATTTGATAGTTGGCTATTTGTGTGTTCCTGGTTGCTTTGCGAGTCTCGGTTTCCCTTACGAGGCTCACATCCGGATGATTGAGGAGCGCCTATAATCGCTGAAAAGTACTCCCGAAGGGCATCAGTAATGAAGGTGAATTTCTCGGTGTGATAGGCGTGTTCATAGGGCAGTCGATCGACGAAAATCCCCCGGCTGC
>JBGTDB010000469.1:0-4361 GCA_041748515.1 Phycisphaerae bacterium | reverse complement strand
GTCGTATGAGACGTACGACACCTCGGGCTGGTTGCCGGAACTGGTTTCGAAGACATTTTACTACTACAACGACGTGGGCAACGTGACGCGGATCGTGGACCAGTGGGAGAGCGGCGGCATTGTCGAGTCCTTCATGGGCGGCGGGTGCGGCCCGATGACCACGGCCTACACGGCCACCCGGTTCGAGTACGCCCAGAACGGCCGGACGGTCGTCTATGCCATGAAGGAAAGCTGGTGCTGGGATAGAGAAGAGGAATGTCCCCCGGGCGATAAGTACTCGGTCGATCACGTCGAGCACTATCGCTATGATGGGTCCCGGCAGCGTTATCTCGTCCAGGTGCTCGATCCGGACGATCCGGACCCGACGGACCCGGAGAACGTGCTGTCCGAGCGGTGGAGCGATTACGACGGGGACGACGTGTACGGCGACTTTGAAATCGATGAGGGCAACGCGGTGACGGTCCGCTCGTTCGAGCCGGGCATCGCCCGCGTGACGGCCGGGGGCAGCGATGGCGACGGCACCTGGGTTCACATGCCACCCCATCTGCCGCACAGCATTCGAGCGAAAACGCCGGTTGTGATGCTATTGTTGCTCCTGAAGAAAGCACCGGGAGCTGGCGCAACGTGATGAGTCGGTGCTACCGACCGCGGGCCAAGAACATGCGCATCTGCATTCGACTATTCGGACCGGCCGCGCAGGCCGCGGGGGCCCAATCGGTTGTCGTTGAGGCCGATGAGCCGCTGACGTGCGTCCGGTTGGTCGATGCGATAAGCCGTCAGTATCCGATCCTGCAACGACACGTTGAGTTTGGGCGGCTGGCCGTGAATGCGACGTATGGTCTCGCGGCGACGCCCGTCCGCGAATCGGACGAGGTCGCCCTGATCTCCATGGTTTCGGGCGGATGAACATCCATGTGACCATAGTGGACGGCCCCATATCATCGGGCGCCGAAACCCATTCGACTCGCGGTGAAGGCGCCGTGTTGGCCTTTCAAGGAGTCGTGCGGCCTGACGAAGCCGGACAACCCATCAAAGGGTTGGAGTATGAAGTCTACGAACCGATGGCCCAGACTGAATTGGCCCGGTTGTGTTCAGAAGCGATGGATCGATTCGGCCTCTTATCCGTGAGAGTCACGCATAGTAAAGGCTTCGTTGCATCCGGGCAGCCCAGCCTGTGGATTGAGATTCGCGCCGCGCATCGGGCGGAAATATTCGAAGCCATGGGATGGCTGATCGGCGCACTAAAGAGGGACGTTCCGATCTGGAAAAAGCCGGTTCTTGAATAAGGGCCTATCCCGTAAACGCTCACCCCAGCCCCTCTCTCTGGAAGGGAGGAGGGTCAATGCGATTGGCCCTAGAACCGAAAGCGGTATTGCAAATAGAACAGGTGCGGATCCTTGCTTCGACCCGTCCCGGCGATGAAATCCTGGGCCCATAGGTGCGAGTATCCAAGCAGAACCGCCTGGTGAAGGCTGACGTTCCATAGTAGGGTCGCGTCCAGTTCGTATCCGACTTCACGTCCGGAATTGCCTCCTGAATCACGACGAGTCGCCTGTCCGCCTGCGTTGTAAAGCGCATCCCTCGGAGAATGTAACCAGAATCCATGAAAAGCCAGATAAGTCTGCAACTTTTTGGCGATCGGCCAGGCCGTCAGGTTGACGTTCGCTGACCGGATGTTCTGTCGGCCGACAAGATCAATATAGCCAAGAAATGCATGGCCAAGCGGGAACATCTGGTCGAATGTTTCGACCGAGCCGTCGCCCGGATTGCGATCGCCGGTGGCCCAGTCAAACCCCGCCCCGACGCGCGGTCCCCACGGCGCATTGGCAAATGTGTAGCCGCCGTCCAGCGTTGACGCCCAGGCCTCAATGCGGTCGTTTGCCCACATGCCCCACTGCCCCGCCAGCATGGCCTCATAATCCAAGCCGCCGGTCTTGCCATAAAAGCGCGATCCCAGCGTGTATCGCTCGACGTCGCCGATTCTACCGTTGGGATTGACCCGGCCGCCGCGATCGTCCACCGCAAAGGCGAACAAGTCGATCCCGTGACGGGCGATTCCCGAGTACGCGAAATACGCGCCGTAGAAATTGAACTTATCGTTCCAGTCATCAAACCCATCGCGATTCACCGGAATCGGACGCGACCAGAACAAATCGAACTGCCAATCGCTCTCCTTCCAGATCAACTTCACCGCGTCGAATCGCCTGCGGGTGTTGGCCCAATCCAGCGGCGAGACGAGCCGCTGTTTTTCGTAGGACAATTCCTGCCGTCCCGCGCGCAGGGTCAGGGTCGAGCCGTCGCCCATAGGCTTGAAATCCATGAAAAGTTGGTGGAGTGCCAGGTGATTCTCATCGAACGGCCGATCCGCCAGATCGCGATCTTCGTCATGGAAAACGCCGAGTTGAAGAAACGTTCGGAAGCTGTCACGGTATTTCAGGTCAAAATGGAGCAGGTAGCGATAGAGCTGAAACGTGTCCTGCGTGCTGGACGCAGTCCGGAAGTCCAGGTTTGTTTCGGCCTCCATTCGAAACCGAAACTCGCCGCCGATCGACAGTCGCCACTGCTCGTCAAGTCGAATGTTCTTGATCGGATCGAAGAAATCCGGGTCATACGTATCCGGGGCACCATCCAGATAGCGGAAGTCCTCGTCGTACCGAAGGTCCAAATACCTGGGTTCCGACCACACCAGGATGACGGGCTTCTCTGTTGCCGTAATTTCAGGCGTTGCAAGTTTATTGCTTGCGGACGATTCCTGTGGTTTCTCCGCGGGGTCGCCAATCGCATTCGACGTTAGTGCGATTGAGAATGCGGCCATCAAGCTAAAGGCCGCGAAAGGCTTTCGCCCGTCCGACCGCGATGCGTTGCCTGTCCCGTCATGATGCCGCATGTCGCCTCTCTTTGATGATGCCGGTCTTCAGAGCCTGCATCGACCAGGACGGCCGCAATTCTTGAAAGATCGCCTGTTTCGATAGACCATTGCCTTCAGCGTAGATCGAACGGGGGATTTGTGGTATTAGCTATAAATAAATAGCTGATAGTCAAGCGAAGTTTACCCGCACAAGCGAATACGCCCTCCGGGCGATGATTTGGATTGCCGGGAAGCCCCCGGAGCGGCCGTTTCCGGTCCGAAGATCGCCGGGGAAACGGGCATTCCCCGCAATTACCTGTCCTTGATCCTGAGAGCCCTGGTCCGCCACGGATTACTGCTGGCCGGGCCCGGCCGACACGGCGGATTTCGACTGGCCGTCCCGGCCAAGGAACTGAGCCTGGCCATGGTCATCTGCCCGTTCGAGCCGGCCTTCTCGCGCAACCAGTCTCCCTGCCCGTTTGGCAACGTCGAGTGCAGCGACGCCGACCCGTGTGGAGCCCACCATCGGTGGAAGCGCGTCAAGCTCAGCTATCAGAAGTTTCTAAGCGAAACCTCACTGTTCGACGTTGCTATTGACTCCTGTGTTGTTAAAGCAATCGACCGATGATTGTCGATTTCTTTAGGCATGAGACCGCATGGAAGCGCAGTAGAACTCGAACGCCGGAGGCGTCGGGCGATCGGCCTGCTGGAAGCGGGCCATCGCCAATCCGAAGTAGCCCGGATGGTGGGCGTGCATCCGTCAAGCGTGAAGCGTTGGCGGGAGGTTTACGAAAAGAAGGGCGAGGGAGGTCTGACGGCCAAGCCGATGCCGGGAAGGCCGTCGAAGCTGACGGCGCGTCAGCGGAAGCTGCTGGTCGCCCGGCTGCTAAAGGGTGCGAAGACCAACGGTTTCTCGACCGACCTGTGGACCTGCCCGCGCATCGTCGAGGTGATCGAACGTCACTATGGCGTTCGCTATCACGCCGATCACATCCCTCGGCTGATGGCCTCGCTGGGCTGGTCGTGCCAGAAGCCTGAGAAACGGGCCGTCGAGCGAGACGAATCGCAGATCGTGCGGTGGGTGAAGAACGACTGGCCGCGCATAAAAAAACACCGCACGGAACCGAGCACACATCGTCTTCGTCGATGAAACAGGCTTTCTCATGCTGCCCACGGTCCGCCGCACTTGGGCGCCGCGGGGCCAAACGCCCATCCTTCATCACCGCACCCGAAGCCATAAAAAGGTGTCGGCCATCGGAGGCCTTTCGATCTCGCCCGGCCGGCGCCGGATCGGTCTCTACCTCGATTGGCATCCGGACAAGAACGTCACCGCTGCGGAGATCACCGATTACCTCGGCGACCTGCTTCGCCATCTTCGCGGGCACGTCATCCTGGTCTGGGATCGCCTCAGCGCCCACCGCGGCAAACAGGTGCAGGAATGGCGGGCGATCCATCCACGGCTCAGCATCGAATGGCTTCCGCCGTACGCACCGGAACTCAACCCCGTGGAGTA
>JBGTDB010000468.1:0-5415 GCA_041748515.1 Phycisphaerae bacterium | reverse complement strand
GCAGATTTCCTGGATAAGCTTCTCGCGATTCACCTTCATTCCGGGCTTTTCAGATCCTAACTTGTCGAGGTGATGAGCGTGTAACCGCAACAAGCGCGGGAAAGCTGTGATCGGCGTTGCCGACGCCGAGCTGAAATAGTTTTTCACTGAGACGTTCGGACCGATGTCCTCCTGCGTTTTCTCCAGCGCGGCGAACAAGCGACCCAAGCGATACGCCGTGTGGGGACAAGTCTTGTCAAGCGACATAGAAACGATCTCCTGTTCTTTGCTGAGTCTCGCCATGCGGACGAGATAGGCCTTGATGATGGCGGCTCGAATGTGCCCGTTCGTACCGTCGGTCTGACCGTCAGCGCGCACACGGCGCAATACGGCCGCAGCCAGCGACTGCGGGTACGGCCCACCGGTAAGAACGGCTTGCATGATGGCGCCGCCCAAGAGCGGTTGAATGTCGTCCCGCTCGCGAGCCGTCTGGTCGATGACCCGTTGGATGGATAATGGCGGCATGTTGGGCGGCGCGCCGGCCAGCTCAAAGTCCGCTAGGTGGCGACCAAGCCTCTCCGCAAACTGCTGGACGGTACCTACTTCCCAGAATCTCACCGATACCCGTGCGGCATTAGGCGAAAGGCCCAGTACATAGAACGGCACGTCGCCGTTCTCGAAGGGAACGCCATCGGCAGCGCGGCGAAGTCGGTTGAAGAACGCGGTCAATCGGTCCACCGTTGCTGCGTCCTCAACGTCTGTGTTTTCGAAGACGCCGAAGACCTGGTCCTCAAAGCCCGTGGGCTTCTCGCTCCAGAATACGACGGTCGTGTCGCCGAGATGCACCTGACGGTCACGATTGGTTGTGAGCCGGTTGAGCGCCGTGCAATATTTGAACGCATCTTCGACACCGACCGGGGCGTTGAAGCTCTGTGACTTGCCGTAGGACTCGTAGGCGTCTGCGTTGAACGCCACGAGGGTCGCGCCAGAACTCTGCGCCCCGCGAACGCCCTTGACTTTGGGTTCGTGCAGGCGGGCAATCGGCTGAACTTGCCCGCTGATCAGGGACGGCGCAGGCGAGACTTCGTCATCCTTATCCGCTTGTGCAAGCCAATAGTCGTGCACCTTCGGGCGTTCGTGAACATACTCCTGGCTTGCCCGTATCCGGAAAACGCCAAAGGCGACCGCGATCTCCGCAAGTTCAGGATGAGTCGCGGCGCTAATCGGCTCCCAAGTTCGGAGGAATTTGCACACGGCTGAGAACGCCTCATCGCCGACCTCCGCTTCGAGGGCAAGGTGCCGGTCTCGGAAGGCTGTGAAGGCGAATCCCGTGCGCTCGGGCTTGGGGTCGTCGGTTTTGAACCCGAGCATATATTGAGCACTGTCCCAGAGGAACCCAGGATTGATTCCCGATCCGGACTGCTTCGCTTGTCCGGGCACCACCAACAGACGCGGAACGAGGCGGCTCTCAATGTCAGTGCGTGCATCGTGAAACGCAGCCAACGAACCGTCCGGTGTCAACAGCACCTCAAAGCTAATTTTCTGGCGGCTGAAGCCTAAAGGTGCGATGTCGGAATCCGGATCGGTCGCAAGCCGGTCGTAATAGTTGACAAGAGCCTTCAGGATCATTCCCCCACCTGTGCTTTCTCGAACGGCGGCACTTCGATGACGCCGTGCCTCATGACGGCATGGAAGAACCGTGCCGTCATGTCGTGCTCGAAATCGATGTCGTGGAGCATGAAGCCCAGGTCGCGCTCCGGCTCATCGGAGTAAATCCCTTGTGGCGCCTCGCCATCGTGCCATGCGAATTGGCAATCGAACTCGCGACAGCCGAGATAGGGCCGGTGCCAGCACTGACCCTTTTCTGCTCGCCGTTTGAACATCTCGAAGTGCTTGGGCGCCGGGTCATCGCCGCCGAGCACATCGAACCGGGCTTCGATCAGGTAGGCAACGTCTCGCAGCACCGTCGCGGCCCGTTGCTGGCGCTCATCTTCAACGAAGATGCCCAGCCGACCCGAGCCGGCGTTCCTGGCCCGCGCCGCATTCGTGGCCGAGGCCTTTGCTCCGACCTCATTGCGACGTAGGTTTGTGTACCGGATCGGGTTCAGCACATGAATACGTTCGACGACCCACCGGATCTCCGGCTTCCAATAGATCGCCTCCAAAACGCCGCGGGCAGCCGAGGGCGTCATCACATCGTACGAGAATCGCTCGACTTTCATTTCCGGGCGCGTGAAGCAGGCAAATGCGCCCCAAACGCGAAGCTCTATGTCTGTGTCCACAAGGGAATCTCCTTCAAAAAGGCCTTTGGTTAGACGCAAAACCGCTCCGGGCGGAAACTGAGGGAATCCAACCGAAGCCCCACGTCTTGGTCGTAGTTCGATTCATTCTCCAGAACCCAGAATCGCTCGTAGTACTGCATGACTGCGTGGTTCATGCGAAGCTGGCCGAGTTGGTGCTCGTACACACCGACGACGTAACGCTGCGCGCGTCGATCGAATTCACGGCCGGGTGGCTCGGGCCTCGCACGTAATTCGTCGATCAAATTGCGTCCTCGCGCGCCGTACGAAACGAGGACGGGCGTTTGCGCGTCCGGAATCAACCGGTAGCGCTCGGCGGCTTCGCGGAACTGGAAGTGCGACCCGCCGTCGCTCAGGGCAAATAAGTCGAGAATCTTCTTTTTGTCCCATTCGCCACTACGAGTCCAGTAGCTCAAGCGGAAATACTGCTCGATCGCATCGAGGCTGAGCAAATCACGGTGCAACCCGGCGACTTCCTTCGTGCCTTGTGCCCCCTGCCGGATTTCGTGGAGGGCGGCGCCGGGCGGTATCTCGCATTCGAAGATAAATACGCGACCGCAGCTGAGACGACCTTCGCGATTGCAACGGCCCGCGGCTTGCGCGATTGAGTCCAGACCTGCCAATGCGCGGTAGACAACGGGAAAGTCGATGTCCACGCCAGCCTCGATTAGCTGGGTGCTAACAACGGAGCATGGCTTGGGCGCACGTGCATCCAACCGGGCGCGAATCTGATCGAGAACGTATGTACGATGGGCGGCGCACATGCTGGCGCTCAGGTGAAAGACCGATTCGCCGCCCCGCGGCGCTCCCCGCAGTGCGACAAAGAGCCTCGCCGCGTGCGAACGGGTGTTCACGACGCACAAGACCTGTTCGTGTTGCTGAAGCTCTTCGACAAGATTGCTGTCTTCGAGCTTGCCCACCTGCTCAACCTCCACTCGCCTTAGCGACTGGTAAAGCTGCGGCGGGTCATCTACAATTTCGCGGACATCTTGAAGCCCGATTCGAAAGTCCGGCCGTTCGGCGATGGCCGGCTGCGTCGCCGAACAAAGCACGATCGTGCAGCCGTAGTTGCGGCGCAGCTCTTCTAGCATCCGTAGCGTGGGCGCGAGCAGCGTGACCGGGAGCGATTGGCACTCGTCAAGGATGATCACACTGCGGGCGATGCGGTGCAGTTTGCGGCATCGGGACGGCCGATTTGCAAAGAGCGATTCGAAGAGTTGAACGTTAGTGGTCACGACCAGTGGCGCGTCCCAGTTCTCCGTTGCCAGCCGACCCCAGAGCGTCTCCTTATCCGGATCGAGACCGCTGTGGTGCTCCAGCACGACGTTGGGGTCGGCGCTTCCAATCGCGGCGCGAAACACGTCAACGTTTTGCTCGATGATGCTGGTGAACGGGATGGCGTAGATCACACGACGCAGGCCATGCCTATTGGCGTGCCGGAGTGCAAAGGCGAGAGAAGATAGGGTTTTGCCCCCGCCGGTTGGAACGGTCAGCGAGAAGATGCCCGGTGGGAGTTCTGCCTTCCCGCGGCATTGCGCCAGCACGCCCGCACGCGCCCGATTGACAAGCGTGTCCGCCCTAAATTGCTCAAGATGCGCATCAAGGTGCGATAGTAAGTCAGCCAGTGTCGGCGAGTTGCATGCGCTGCGAGCCGCCGCACGGTCCGGACCCATAAAGCCTTCGGTGGCGAGATAGTCGGCATCTACAAGGCAGGAGAACAGCATTCGACAAAAGACGGCCAGCTGGAATGCCTTCGTCCGGTTTGATGAGTCCCAGTGAAGCGAGGGAGCCGATAGGCCCTGGTGATCAAGTAGAATCTTTGGCGCAGCGTGGCGAAACTCGGGGATCTGTTTCTTGAGTCGAGCGCTGAGTCCAGACAGTCCTCCCTGCCCATCCTCGGCGTCCGCCAGTCCAGCGTGATGTCCGGCTATACAGTAGGCCAGGATTCGACCGGCGATGCCGCCGATGCAGTTCTCGGCGTGTTGTGCGCCCGCGGTGGCGTGATCGACACGGCCGGGCAGCGACTCCAAATGCGCGTCGAATCCGTTGGCCGACAGCAGACGGGCCTGGAAATCGTTGGAGTATTTGCCCAGATCGTGCCACAGTCCCGCGAGCCGGCCCCAATCGGCAGCACCAAAGGCTGCGGCAAACTCCCCGGCCAGCGAGGCGACGTTTTCGAGGTGTTCCTCAAGTGGCTCCCACTCGGTCTCCGGGCGATTGGGCAGCGTATGTGCGTAGTGACTCGAATAAGGCAGTGTCGTCTGCGTGCTTCCTAATTCAGTGTCCAAGTCAATTGTCTCTGATATTGCAATTGAAGCCCTTCATCCAACGGAGTTGTTAGGTCGGGAGCGTATCGCCAAGAGCCCGAGGGAGCAACCCGTCCGGCAATCGAAAGACCTAGAATCTAGCATACTGGAATAACCGAAGTCGGCATCGTGCTTTCTATAAGCGCCGAGCCATTCATTTGCGCATTCCGGAGTAAATCAGGAATCGACTCATGACCCTGCGCGGAAAACGCAAGATCCGGCTGCAACTCAATCGTAGGAAACGGGCCCTTGCAGTTTTCCCTCCGCTTGATGGCGAGATCCGTCAAACGAGAGTCAATTATTAGTATAACTGAATCGACAATGGACCAAGTCTGTTTGCAGACAGGCTAGGAGATTGTCCTGCAACTCCGCACAATGCGGGAATCCGCTCAAATTTCTGCGCGGCATGCTCCCGATGAGTGTTTACTCGTATCAAGCGCATTCGCCTATTGAGTCAACTCTCCGAGTGGGCACATCCGCCGAGAGGGGGCTAGCTCCTACCTATACGAGCGCGAGGGCCGGTCGCGGGCAAAAAACTCCCGGCGCAAAATGGGTCCCATAGTGGCATTGCGCGCGATTTTGAATCGGTGGAGAAGGGGTTACATAAGTATCCCGCGTGCGCAAGGCCTTGGGGGGTTGGTTCATTTTTGAGCGCGCCGGGTACCCTTGCGACAAGGGCCAGCGCTTGGCACTTCCAGAAAACGCGCCGGAAACGCATCGGAAAGCAATCGCAAACGCGCCCGAAAAAACCTGGAAAACAAGGGCGAAACGATCGCATCGAGAATCGCGCGCATCGACAGGACAAGCTTGCATCGGATCGGCGAACGATT
>JBGTDB010000467.1:0-2959 GCA_041748515.1 Phycisphaerae bacterium | reverse complement strand
TGCCATCGGCGTAGACGACGGTGACTTCCGTCGGCTCCGCAGGATTATTGATAACGAGTTGGTCGCTGTAAGCGATGGTCCAACCCGGCCCGAGGTCGAAGCCGACGTTGTCGGTCCAGTCGGAAGGCTTGTCCACGTTGGCCGCGTTGTGGTACAGCACCATGTTCATGCCCGGCCCGCGACCCGACCACCCGATGATCGGGATGGCCGTGAAGAGATTTCCGCTCCGGGTGTTGGCCGAGGAATACGTTGAAACTGGAATGCTAACCTCCCACGGTCGGCCTGGGCCGGGTTCCGGCTCGGGATCGGCACAATTGTCGAGTTCGGCCCTCACTTCGCTTCGCTTCGTCGGCGTGAGTAGGAGTGCCAATCCCCCCGCGGCCACGCCGATCAGCAGTACGGCCACGCCCGCACGGGCCAATCGGGCGAAACGCGAACGCACAGGGCCCTCGCCGTCACTTTGTTGACTCGATTTGACCATATCCCCCTGTAGTCCCCCCTTGGCAAGGGGAGACGGTGCTTGGGCCGTGCGGCCGGAGTGGTCGTCCAAATCTCCCCCAGCGTTGTTGTTTCCGCCCTGAATCCCGTTTCCGCGGTCTCGACGTGTGGCCATACCGTCTCCCTTCCGCCCGGAACCTTCGTTCCGAATCGTTTGGCCGGGCAATCCCGGCTTCCCTGTATTGTCGCCGCCCGCCTTCGTCGCGAGGTCGCGTCAAGGCCCGCCATTGCGAGTCGATTAATCGCCCACAGACCGGCCGGATCTGATTCGCCGGTTTGGCTCGCGGCTTATAAGGGGAAAGGACGAGAACGGTGTGCGAGGCGCTCGAAAAAATGAAAAAAACCCATCAAATTTTTCCAGGCGCAAGGAAATCGCGGATATTCAGCCGGAAATGGCGTTTAGAATTGCTTGATGTGCCCGAAATTCTGATTCGCTTGGGGCTGGGGAAGCGACATGTTTTCGGAAATCGATCGATTTAAGAGGCTAAACAACTACGGGGCTATGGGGTCGCTGGAGAATTCTCGCCACGGCCTGGTGGGTCCAGCGGGTGGATTTGCCGGTCTTGGTGGGGATGCCGCGCGAGGTGAGGACGCGGGCGATCTGTTGAAGGCGCAGGCCATTGGAGCGCAGGGAGCGGATTTCGGCGATGACGGCCTGTTCGGAGGGATTCTTGACCAGCCGGCAACGGCAGGGATGACTCTCATTCGGCGAATCGGGCGACCGATGCCGTTCGCACTGGCTACGGTCCAGGTCGAAGCCGTAGGACACCGCCCCGACGCGCTCGCCATTGGCCCGCTTCACGGCGAGCGCGGAGCGCGTTCTTTCGCGGGTCAGGTTGCGTTCCATCTCCGCCGCCCCGGCCAGCACGACCAGCATAAACCGCCCGGCCGCACTGGTCGTGTCGATGGCATTGCCGCCCAGGTCGATGACGTGCAGGGCAACCCCGGCCTTCTCCCATTGCTCGACCGTCGTCAGACAATCGCCAGCGTTCCTGAACATCCGGTCCAGCTTCAGCATGACAATCGCCCCGGCCCGTCGATCCTTCACCGATGAAAGCAAGCGCTGTCCGCCCTCTCGCTGGGCAAGAGGCTTTCCGCCCGACACGCCGGCATCGGTGATAAGGTCCGCCAAGTGCAAACCCTTGAGCGTGCAATACGCCTTGATCCGCTCGGCCTGTGATTCCAACCCCAATCCGCTGTCGGCTTGCTCGTGCGTCGAGCAGCGTACGTATCCGATGGTTCTCATTTGTGATTCCGCCTTTCCGCAACGGCCGGAACGCAATCGCTCCAGCCCAAGGGGCGAGCCCCGGTACTCGGCAATCCGCCCCGAAGTTTGGCCCTTTCGCGACGCCTGAATCCGCCGCGCCGGTCAAGGGGCGAGCGATCCGCAGACCGCCCGCCCCGTTCCATTCGTTCTATGCGGCCGCCGCCGACGTGGCCTTGGCCTTAAACCGCCGCAGCGCGTCCGGCAACTGGTCGATCAAATCGCGAAGATTGTTTCCGCTGCTGCGCCCGTCGCCGTACTTACCCTGCACGTAGGAAAGGAACCGAAAACCGTCTGGAATCGGCAGGGAAAGCTCCCCTGCGATCCGCTCCAGGTGTTCGGCCACGGCCTTTGCGTCCGGCTTGCGAAACCGGAACCGACGCCAGCGCGAATACAACCCGTCAACATCGTCGGCCCAGTTCATGCTGGTGGTGGTCCCAATGACGATGACGTGTTCGGGAAGGGATTCCAGAATTCCCAACAGCATCCGCAGGCAATCCCGGTTCAAATGCTGGATTTCGTCGATGATGTAGGCTTTGCGAGCCGACGCGCCCCAGCCGAATTGCCGCATCCGCCCTTCCAAGGCCCGAAAGTCGGCTACCGTGCAGGATCGGGAATCGATCCGGTCGATGTCGAATTCGTCGCAACCCAGCGCCCGGGCCGTCGCGAAAGCGGCCGATGTCTTGCCGCAACCGGCTATCCCGTCGGACTCGAATAGCCAGCGCTCCCCGCATCCTTGGAAGTTCCAAGGATCCCCGTACGCTTCCCGAATTTCATCGATGACCGGCTGGCCGATGAAGTCGTCAAACGACTTTGGGCGATATTTCTCGCTTAGCATGATTCACCTGCGCTTTCGGCGTTCCTGCAATCGGCGCAGGTTGACCAATAGCCATTCGGCCGATCGGCTTGGCAGGATATTCGGTCATGTTCGTCGCAACCGTCGCAATCCCAGAATACGTTACACAACCGGCAACGATGCTCGCGCGTGTCCGCTTCCGGCCGGCCGAGCGCTTCCGAAATTTCAAAGCCGAAGAATACACACCGATGCACAATGTCGGATGGCGCTATGCCCGGTTCGGCCGGATACTTGGCGTACTTGTCCGAAAGCGCATAGGCGCGCAGTTCCTTAAAACCGCGTTCGGCCACGGTGAGCGCTTCCTGCAAGCGCTGATTCTCGGCTTGAAGCCTTCGATATGC